>CAZPXL010000015.1:0-8798 GCA_964591005.1 uncultured Eubacteriales bacterium | reverse complement strand
AATACCAGCAAAAGGGGCCAGAAAGTTGAAATCAGATAGCCGACGCTGACATCAATAATATTAAAGTTGTTGAGAAGCAGCATTACACCCAGCGCTATAACCGCGACGCCAAGCAAAAAGGAACTTCTGCTGCGGTGAGGCCCCATTCGTAAAACCTCCGGTATATAAGATTTGAAAAAAAGGCTTAGCCCAATACTACTTATTATTTCAAATCAGTCCAACATTGATTCCGGACAGCAGATGTCACGGCTTTCTATGCGCCCATTACTTTTATGATCATTCTTTTCTTTCTTTCCCCGTCAAATTCGGCATAAAACACCTGCTGCCAGGGACCCAGATCTAAATTGCCGTTGGTTATCGGTATTATGACCTGGTGGTGGACAAGCAGGCTTTTTAAATGCGCGTCACCGTTATCCTCACCGGTCTGGTGGTGGCGGTAGTCTTTGCCGCTGGGCGCAAGATTTTCCAGCATCTCATCTATGTCCCGGATGATCCCCTCTTCATCATCATTGATATATACACCAGCGGTAATGTGCATGGCGGTCACCAGCGCCATGCCTTCCATAACGCCGCTCTCACTTACGGCATTTCTCACTTTTTCAGTCACGTTGATATACTCGCGGCGTTTGCTGGTATTAAACCAAATAGTTTTAGTATAAGCTTTCATTGGAAATTGCCTCCTTAAAAAATATTATTTTAGACAATTTAAGAAATATTTTTTATTAATAAAATTCTTTTATACGTTAAAAATACAGGAGAAAACAAAATTTAAATGAAAGGACTGAGCGAAATGATGAACCAGCATATCCACTGCATTGTAAACGACTGCCACTACTGGAGCCAGGGCAACATGTGCCACGCCAACGAAATCCTGGTATCCACGGACGAATTCGGCAGCCGGCAGCCTGACCATATCGACGCAGCCATGGCCAAACAGCTGACTCCAGCCGCGGCGGGATCCTGCATGGCCACCTGCTGCAAAACTTATGTACCCAAGGGTTCCGATAAAATTAACGCGGACAGCGTGAAAAGGACTTAGGTCTCGAAAGACCCGGCTAAGTTACAGCCGGGTCTGATTATTAAAATTAAAAAAGCGTCCTTAATTTCGCTCGCAAAGACTCTGATTAAGGTGAACATTCGGCGCATATTGACCTGAACAGGGTAGTACTCAAATAACGGTCGCCGCGGTCCGGCAGTATAGCCACAATATTGCCTGATTCCATGGTCCTGGCAATGCGCAGGGCGCCTGCCACCGCCGCGCCGCTGGACATACCCACGAATATACCTTCCTTTGTGGCCAGCTGCCGCGCCGTTTCGTATGCCTCGTCGTCCTCTATGTTGACCTTCTGGTCGATCTGCTCGGGGCGGTAAATTTTTGGCACCATTGCTTCTTCCATGTTTTTCAGCCCCTGGATGGCATGCCCTTTATATGGCTCAACCCCTACTATCTTAATATCAGGTTTTTTTTCTTTGAGGTAGAGGCCTGTCCCCATCAGGGTCCCCGTTGTACCCATGCCGGCGACAAAAACATCGATCTTCCCTTCTGTCTGGGCAAATATTTCCGGGCCGGTAGTCTCGTAATGGGAAAGGGTATTATTTATGTTGGTAAACTGGTCGGGCATATAATACTTATCCGGTTCTTCCTCAACCATCTTGAGCGCCAACCTGATTGAGCCGTCAGTTCGTTCACAGGCGGGAGTAAGAACTACCTCAGCCCCGTAAGCTTTAAGGATGCTGCTTCTTTCCGAACTAACACAGCCGGGAATTATTAGTTTGACTTTATACCCCTTGGCTGCACCGATCATCGCTATGGCAATCCCTGTGTTGCCGGAGGTGGGTTCCAGGATAATCTTGTCTTTGGTAAGCTCGCCGGATTCCTCCGCTTTCTTGACCATATAATAGGCGGGACGGTCCTTGATCGAGCCGCCAGGGTTGCTTCCCTCCAGCTTGCCGAATATCCTGACTTTGCTGCCGTTATTTAGCGTTTTCAATTCCACGAGCGGCGTGTTGCCGATAGCAGATAATATATCCACAATTTCCCCTCCAGTTGCCCCCGGTATTTATTTATACTGTAGTTAAATAGTAGATTAATAGTAGATTAATAGTAGATTAATAACCAGCTTTTTCAGGACCCATTGAAAAGAGGCTTTCGTTTATTCAGAAAAGCTGCCAGCCCTTCCTGGTAATCATCGCTGTATGCCGCGCTCAGGACACCCTGCCGCTCCACCTCCAGCTGGCGCTCGATAAGCGTCAGCAGCGCCTGGTTTAAGTTTTCCTTGGCAATCGCGAACGAGCGCGTGGCGCCGGCGGCCAGTTTTTCAGCCCAGAGGCGAGCTGCGCCTTTTAGTTCTTCAGGCGCTACTACCCTGTGGACCAGGTTCATGGCCAGGGCCTGTTCCGCATCGTAAACAGGGTCGAGGAAAACCATTTCGCTGGCCCTGGCAAAGCCCGCCAGCAAACCGGTCCACAGGCTCCAGCCGGCGTCAGGAGCCAGGCCGAGGCTGGTATAGGCTTGCTTGAATTTTGCCGCGCTGGAGCAGATGCGCAGGTCGCAGGCCAGCGCCAGCGACATCCCCGCGCCGCCCACCGCTCCGTTGATCACGGCCAGCACAGGTTTCGGCATTTGCCTGATCAGCAGGATGATCCGGTGCAGCGGCTCCAGTACGCGGCGCACAGGCTCACCGGGATCAGAGCCGGCAAACTGCTCAAAATATTTTATATCGCCCCCGGAACAAAAAACCTTCCCGCTGCCGGTAAGCACTACAACCCTTATTTCCCGGTCAGAGCGGCATGTCTCCAGGGCAGTACAGATTTCCTTTGATATGTTCAAATCCAGAGCGTTGAAACTGGCAGGCCGGTTCAGGGTAATGGTCGCTATTGAGCCGTCTTTGCAAAAAAGAATATCTTTGAAAGACATCTAACCATCCTCCTCATCATATCGATACCAATATATTTATTCGATAGCCATTTCTTTTTTCCCGCTTATAATAATCAATTATGTTAAATCAGGTTTGCCGCTCTGAGCCTGCTTTTACTTTTCATCTCCAGGATCCGCCCGTGCATCCTCTTCACCTGCAGACAGAATATCTCCAGCCTGGCCTCGATTACCTGGGGAAAAGAGTTGCCGTCCGTCTCAACCGCGATAAATGGCAGCGACGGGCAGTGCCGCATTACTCTTGCCACCAGTTCTTTATCCCTGGCGATCTCTATTTTTCTTTCGTTCATCTTCGTGTTTATGACAGCTTCCGCAATTCTGCTGGGCATACAGCCAAAAGGACCGATTGAGATAACTCCCGCCACCTCCTCCACCACCTCGGTGATGGCCGCGCCGACTGTTAATATTGTTTCGACAGTAAGCCTGGGAGAGATCAAGTCAGTGACGTTGCTTATCATCCTTTCCACATCGACCAGGTGCGCCTCGTACAGGCCGGAAAGAGAAAAAATCTCCTTAATGCTCTTCTCATAGGAATTTTTTAAAAACTGTTCGATATACCTGCCGATAAACCCTTTTTTAGCTGTATCTTCGCTTAAATTGTTCTTAATCATGTAATCGCAGTAGTATAACCATTCGGCGATGGGAGCGGTCTTAACCATGATACCTTTTCGGGCCAGCCTTTCAACCAGGTACTGCCTGGAAAAACCGTCCCTTCTAACATATATTTCCCCCACCAGGGCTATCCTGGGCGTTTGTTCAAGGGGCTGCATCAGTTCAATTTCCTTTAACGAGCGGGCGGCCTCACGCAGTCTTTCCTTAAGTTTTTTCCAGCTCTCCTTTTCCAGGCTGTATACTATTTTTTCACAGACCCCGTTATAAACCTTGATGGCTTTCTCTTTATCCCGGGCGATGGTCAGGATGGCGCTGTATATCTCTTCCAACACGTCAGAAATTATAACCGCCTGAAAGGCCCTTATGCTAAAATCGGTTCCCAGGCCGGCGTAGCTGTTTTCACAGGTAAGAGAAATTTGTGTCACATCTTCCAACTGCAGCTTCCGGATCAGGTTTTTTATAAGGACGTTATACTGCCCGAACCGGCAGGGGCCGGAGGACGTCGGCATGAAATAAACCAGCAGCTCGCGATTGTCAGCCCTTTTGTCCAGGTAGTCAAACAGGCTGCCCACGGTAAGGATGAGGGGAAGGCACTCTTTGCAGGTCGCGTGGCCCTTACCGATTTTTAATTCGTTTGACGCGGGAGAAGGCACGGTTGTTGCTTTTACTCCCAGATGACGCAAGGAGGCCGCCAGCATTTTCGACCCCATGTCCCCCATGGATGGTATCAGCACATGCACCCTGGGATGGGTAAGCCCGTACTTTTCCCCCGTGGAGTCCACCACCCAGGTCATGCCGTTTTCATTTATGATTTCCGCGGGTTTAAAGTGGCGGGCTTCCGGATCTGCTTTATCCCTGTTGATTTCGATGTAGCTCTTAACTACATCCAGGAAGGCTTCAATCCGGGTATCCAGGCCGGCATCCGCCGAATGGCTGTCCAGTTCCAGGGTCAGTGAGGGTTTCTGGTCCATGATCTGCCTGAAAAATCCCACTATAAAAGAATCAGGCCCGCAGCTGAAATTTGTTATATACGCGGGAAACAGCCGGTTATGTCGTTTCACAAACCTGGCCGCCTTCAGGATCGTCTGCCCCAGCGCCCAGAACATGTTTTCCGCCGGCTCCTCGTCATCATAGGGCAAAAAGTCATAGGGTATAATCCGGTACCCCCTGGTCGCAAACTTCTGCGGTATACCCATATTGGCCTTTTGGGTAAAAGCGTTGTACGGCCTGCCAAAAAGCACGACAGCCGTTTCTTCCGGGTGCTCCTCCAACTCAGCCAGGAAATCCCTGCCGATTGCTTTACACTCCGCCCCAAATTCATTTTGGGCCCGGAGCGCCATGGTGTAAGCCTCAACTGCCACACCTGGCTGAAAGCCCAGCTTTTTACCTATCGCGATGAAGTTTTCAAGCTCACTCTCATATCCCCTGGAGAAATCAAGTACCGGGCTTAAAACCATTTTCCCTTTTAGTTCGTTAAAAGCTGCCTTCAGGTAATACGGCTCGGCCTGGACAAACGGGCAGGTCACACTTGTCTCAATGCCGTTGGCAACAGGCATGGACCTCACATGGGGCAGGAAATAAATATCGGGATGCCGCCGGATTGCCCCCATCAGTGTTCCGTGGGCAATCTCAACCGGGTAGCAGAACTCCGCGCCCCTTCTTTCAACGCCTTCTTCGTCAATTTCCCCGCATAAAAGCACATCAAAACCCAGTGCCGTGAAAAAATTATAATACAGGGGGTATAAAGTATTCGTCAGCAGCGAATTGTTGATCGCCACCGTCCTGTTGTTCGGCGGCAATAAACGCTCGCCCCTGTCATTGCCGTACTTTTCGAATACCAGCACTTCGCGGATTTTGACCAGGTCGAGCTTCCCGGTATCGATCTCTTTTTTATTTCTGACGATGTTGGTGTACTTGTTGCAGGCTCCCCCAAAGGGGTATATTTTCCCTTTTATTTTAATGCGGCTGATGGCGCATTTTCTGTCGCATTTTTCTCTGCCTCCGGCACAGGTAAACGGCTCACCGTAGGACGCCTCCCGTTCCGCCAGTTCGGCCGGATCAAAGGCCATCGGTTCCAACAGGCCGAGAGATAGCTTGTTTTTTACCTCCAGCGCCACGCCAAAGGCGCCCATCAGTCCCGGTTCCGGCGGGACAATGATATCTTTCCCGGTAAGGGCGGCCATGGCCGCCGGCACCGCTTTATTGTAGCAGACACCGCCCTGCATGAAGACCTTGCGGCCAACGGCCCGGTTTCCTTTAACCCGGTTTATGTAATTCATGCAGATCGAGTAGACCAGCCCCGCAGCCAGATCCGGGACCGGAGCCCCTTCCTGGATGGCGCTCTTGACGTCGCTGCTGATAAAAGCCGCGCACTGGTCGCTGAAGTTGAGCGGCCTGTCGCTTTCCAGGGCGATATCGCCGATTTCATCCGTGCTGATATAAAGGGACTCCCGGGCGGCTTCCTCCAGGAAGGACCCTGTACCTGCGGAGCAGGCCTCGTTCATGGCGTAATCGGAGGCGACCCCGTTGGTAATATAGGTATACTTGGCATCCTGCCCCCCGATTTCAAAAATAGTGTCCACCTGCGGGTCAAAATATACCGCGGCCGCGGCATGGGCGATTATTTCGTTAATCACCGCCGGGGTAAGGGCGTGGAGCCCGGCGATCTGCCGGCCCGAGCCGGTCACCCCGAGGCCGGTAATATTAACTTCCTCATTCAGCTGGCTGCTCAGTTCCCGGTAACAATGCCTGGAAGCCCGGATTGGGTCACCGTTCGTTCGCAGGTAGCAGCCGGCCAGGATGGCGTTGTCAGCGGCCCTCACAACCACAGCCTTGGTGGTCGTGGAGCCGACATCCAGGCCTATTATGCATACATCCCCTTTTTTGGCTTTGCGGCGGAAAGACTGCTTGAAAGTAACTTGCGGCAAAAAATCTTTAATGGCCGGCAGGCATGAAAAGGAGCTTTCCCCGTCGATGAACAGCTCCCCGGCATTCTGAACGGGCTTTGTCCCGGCCTCCAGCGCCCACAGGGCGGCTCCGAAAGCCTCAAAATAGTTGGCCTGCCCAGGGATAAAGAGATCGGGAATCTCTTTTTTAATAAAATCTATCATGGCTTTATTCGCGGATGCGCCGCCCACTATCATTACCCTGTGGTGTTCCGTCTTCTTCAGAAGTTCCAGCACCTTGACGGCCATCATTTCACAAAGCCCGGCTGTTACGCGCTCTTTCGAAGCGCCTTTGTTCAGGGCATGGGTACAGTCACTTTTACAGAAAACCGAGCACCTTCCCGCCACTTTATACGGATTCTCCAGGTCAGCGACAGACACGGCTTCCTCTACTTCCAGGTCCATTCGTTTTATCTGCTGCAGAAAAAACTCACCGGTGCCGGACGCGCACTTGTTCCCTGTAAAGACGTTGATGATCCGGCCCTCCCGGTCCAGTTTATAAGCAATAAAGGTTTCGCCGCCGGCGCTTACAATCACATCCACGTCCCTGTAAAACTGCTTAAGATGATTATAGGCATACTCCACCGCCTCAGGCTCGGAGATGGAAGATGCGTTGATATTGCTTCTAAGCTTCCTCCCCGTTACCGCAACGCGGTCGGCTGACTGCAGCAGCGCTGCGTCTACCATGTTTATTATGGCGCCGCGGGGGTTTCCTTCATGGGGCGCGGACCTGGCCTGCAATATTTTAACCCTGCCCTCTTTATCCTTCTCCAGTAAAACCAGGCTGATATTTGAAGCCCCAATACATAAGCCCAGTGTTTTCACATATTTCACCTCTGCAAAATAATCTTCAACAAGCTTGAGAGGCCCCGGCCATCGCCGCGGCAATGGCCGCGCCCGTGCCTGAGCCGTCTTTAACGGTCTTTATTGTTACCAGCCCCGCCCTGTCCAGCAGCATTTCATCCAGGGCTGCGCGCAGGTTCGGGGCAAAACCGGTCATCTTTTCGTAAAGCGCTCCATCTATTGCAATAATATGCGGATATTTTAAAGATGGGTCCAGGCGCCGCAGCACACCCGCGTAGGTTGCCGCCACCAGCCGCGCCGACCTGGCCGGCAATAAGGCGGCGATGGATTTCAGAGCGCCCAGTTCCGGAAGGGACGGGTCCTCAATCCCCGCGGACATTTTGAGCCACGAAGCGGTTGCGGCGAGGCCGGTAGTCTTATCGCCCAGGATCAAGGACATCTGCTCCGGACTCAGGCTGTTAGTTTTAAAGGGGAAATCTGAAGTCCCGCTTATCCTTCCCTGAAAAAGTCGCCCCTTTTGCACCAGATCAAGGACAACAAGCCGCATCAGCTCTCCCAGATAACGGCCTGATACCATTTTTTCCAGGGTCTGCCGGCCGGGCTTTTCACTGTGACGATCAAGCTGGCGGTCAAAGTCATTTACCGGGAGCATGTCGAAGTTCCCGGATTCAATATTGATGATCATCGGACCGCCTTGGTGCGGCGGCCGTTTCTCCAGATAGCACGTGTTATGCCCGGTGCCGCAGATAGAGCCGATGTCCGCGTGGGGGTCGCCGTACGCCGCCGTCAGCAGTGTGCCCACGGTGTCGTTTATAACCGCCACGGGCTTGACCCCGGACAGCCCGTGTCCGGCCAAAGCCTCCCGCAGGAGGAGGTTTATATCCCTTCCCTCCGTCATCCCTGTCTTAAACTCCTTTGTCCAGCCGATAAGCACAGCCTGGTCCAGGGAGCGCATTTGAGTGGGAAAGGAAAAGGTATGGCCCAGGTAAATGTTTTCACCGTGGCCGACCAGACCGCCTATCATTTCGGCCAGGAAGCCAAACAGCTCCCGGCCGGTCGCGGTTGAAGAGGTATAATCATAACCGCCCCCGGGATCCTTCAAAAATGTTGAACTCTTTTTTATTACCCTGGTCCTGCCGTATCCCCCCAGTTCGATTAAGGCAACCCTGACATTTGTGCCGCCGAAATCGACTGATAAAAACGTCCCTTTTTCTTTACCCGTGGGGACATTTAAGAAAGAAGGGAGCATTTTTAGCGGTCCTTTTTGCCCCGCCAGGCCATCCAGCATGGCCCCATGAAATTTTTCAGCGATGTCGAGCATTTCCGGCGCGGTGACGCTGAAACAACTTTGCAGGTCCCGCAGCGCGGCATCCAGACCATATTGGCCTTGTGTTTCAAGTTCCGGCATATCAATCCCTGACGTAATGTTTTATTTTTCCATCTTAATGTTAACACATTTTTTTTTACAATTACAATTTTACCAGAATTATAAATAAATAAAC
>CAZPXL010000014.1:0-18152 GCA_964591005.1 uncultured Eubacteriales bacterium | reverse complement strand
ATATTGTTTTAAGTTTCGTTACTAGTATATACGAGGTGCGGCTTTAGCCGCACATTGGTCGGCTGAAGCGACCCTACAACAATTGGAATGGCGGGATAAATCCCGCCCGATACACACATATTTAAAGCCCGCCTTTACAGTTCAGAGGAATGTCCCTAATTGGTGGAGTACATTGATACTCACGACCCACGTTCCAATTGGCCTACATATGGCCGACTACCGAAGACATGTGCCCACACCATTCAGCTGTCTCCCGGATCACGTCTTCCAGCAGGTAGCGGTAGATTGAGCCGGCGGCGGCCTTTATTTGTTCTTCCCTGGTTATAGCGCTGTTGCTTTTGTACAAATCCCAGTACGGCACAGTGACCTCGCCTTCGAGCCTGCTGCATATGGTAAATCCGGTGTCTTCACCGGAAAAAGACTGCCGGTTGTATATCTCTGATAATTCTTCGGGAACAGTAATTTTCTCTCCCCTGTCGCTGATGATAACCAGCAGTTTGGGCAGAAGCGACAGGATCATCTGGTCCGGCAGCTCGTTATTTTTTGACCAGCGCCAGAGAAATACATCCGGCCGCTGTTCTGGATCGTTCCAGGTTCCGTCTTCCACCAGCTTAAAGCTGGTGTCTTCCCAAGCGTTTGCATATTCCCCGGCGCTGCCGGGTGCGATAACTGTAAAACGCCGCACAAGATCACCTCTAAAAACATCGTGTTGCTAAGACACGGTCGGCTAAAGCCGACCCTACAGGATACCACTCTGGATAGTCCACGATTGGAGGATCAGCTTCAGCCGCACATCTTTTAGTTCAGCAAATCGGCACCAGCTATTTCAGGGCGCTGTCAATGCCGCGCAGCGCTTCCAGGCCCGCGCAGGCTATCGATATGTGCGGCTGCCGTATATGTGACTCGCGCAGGTTGATCCGGATCACTGTCACATGGCGCTGGTCCCCGATATGTTCGCTCATCCGCCTGATCGTCGGCACTCCTGTGCCGGCGCCGATCTCGACCACCACCAGGTTTTCATCCCGGTGCTCGTACAAAAAGTGGTTGAAACGGTAGCTCTGTCGGTCCGAGCGCTCGCTGAGCCAGGAAAAGTCTCCGAACATCAGGATGTTGGGACGGGCTACCGCGCTGCAGTGAGGACACCTGGGAATGTTCTTTGCCCTCATGGAGTCCAGGTCGACTTCTACGATTTCATCGTTTTCCCATATAGCGTCGCTGCACGGCGTCAGGCACTGCATGTAAAGGATCGAGCCGTGGACCTCGTAAACCCTGTCTTCGGCGAAGCCGGCCCGCTGGAAGTGCCCGTCCACATTGGATGTGGCGACAAAATAGTCCAGGTTATAGCGCGACGCCCAACCCAGTAAAATCTGAAAACCGGCATGAGGGGAAGCGTCGCGATAGAGGTTGGCGCGGTGTCCGTAAAATCCCCAGCCGAACGCCGGGTCCATGGCGAAGTGGAGGGGGTTGGCCGCTTCAACAAAATTGATGCCAAGCCGCTCGTACATAGGGTAGGCGTTCCAAAAGCCCTTGTCACCGCGGAAGTCCGGCAGGCCGGAGTCCACGCCCATACCTGCTCCGGCGGTGACGACAAGCGCTTTGGCCTCTTTAAGGACTTCAGCCGCGCTTTTGAATCTTTCCGCTAAATCCATTACTTTTTCTCCTCCTCACGTCTCAATAGAGCAGCTGGTTTTCAACACCATGGTGGATATGTTGACAGTATCACGTAAAAATATTTTCATTATAATTAATTCAATTAAATATAAAATTTACCTTTTTAAGATTTTATTGCGATGAATCATTTTCCAATAATCCGGTCAAAAAAAAGGATTAAACAGAGTTGTGAAGAAATTGATTTTTGTATTTCTGTAATAACCTATACCGGTTCCGGGCAAATGAATGTTAGAACTAAAAATACGAAGGGCAGGTTGAGATGCTGATGCGGGGAATAAAAATTTTTGCTTTAATTTTGTTGTCTTTGGCTTTATTAACAGCCGGTTGCGGGTCAAGGGATACGGCGGGCAAAAAACAGGCCGCCGCGCCTGAAAAAATTATAGTGCAGGCGCCTGTAGGTCCTCCTTCCGCACCGCTGTTTAAGCTGGCTAAAGATGGTTTGCCTGACGGCACCAAGCTGGAATTAATAGTTTATAAGTCAGATGAGGAAGCTACCACCCGCATAATTAAGGGGGAAGCCGACTTTACCGTCATGTCGGTTAATTTAGCGGCCAAATTATACAATAAGGACGTTGATATTTCTTTAGCCAATGTCACTACCTGGGGTATTCTTTACCTGGTGTCGGTGGATGACAGGGTGCAGGAGTGGGATGACCTCAAAGGCGGCGAGCTTTATGTGGGCTCCCGGGGATCCAGCCCGGATGTCCTGACGCGATATTTGCTGGGCCGGAACGGGCTTAAAGAAGAAGATGTCAAGATGACTTATCTCGAATCCTCCCAGATTGCCCAGATGATGATCAGCGGCATGGCAAAAAACGCTGTGCTGCCCGAGCCGATGGTTACGCGGGTGCTGATGAACAACAGCCGGGCCAGGGTGGTCAGGGACTTCTTTGTCGACTGGCGGCAGTTTGAAGGAGAAAACGCCAGTCTGCCGCAGGCCGGAACGGTAGTGCGCAATGAGTTTGCCAGGTCTTACCCGCAAGCGTTAAAAGAGTTCCAAAACGCTTACAAAAGCGCTCTTGAGTGGACTGTGGCCAACCCGGGAGAGGCTGCCCCGCTTGTTGAGGAGAACATAAATATTCCCGCGCAGGTGTTTATCAAGAGCATGGAAAGGACCCGCCTTAACTTTGTTGAGGGGGCCGCGGCCAGGGGGGATGTAGATAATTACCTTTCAAAGCTGCTGGACTTTTCAGCGGATATGGTGGGAGGTAAACTGCCTGATGAAAAATTCTTCCTTGCTGAGTAGGGGCCTGGCGCCCCTTTTCGGTTTGGTCATATTTATAGCTTTATGGCAGGTGGCTTCGGGTTTTTACAACCATGTTTTGCTGCCGTCTCCAATGGAGGTAGCCCGGTCCGTTGTCTCTCTTACTGTGAACGGCCAGTTGTGGGAGCATGGGCGGCAGTCCATTGCCCGCGGTTTAACCGGGTTCGGCCTGGCTGTGGCCGCGGGTATGCCCCTGGGCCTTTTAATCGGCCTGAGCCCGGTGATTTCCAGCCTTTTCAGGCCGCTTGTAGTTGTGCTCCAGGTAACCCCGCTGATTTCCTGGCTGCTGCTGGCCTTAATCTGGCTTGGTTTCAGCAGGGTTCCGGCTTTCGTTGTCTTCGTAACCACCGTGCCGCTGATTATTATTAATACCATCCAGGGAGTAAAGAACATAGACACTCAACTGCTCCAGATGGCTTCTGTCTTTCGCATCAACCGTTCCCGTGTTTTCCGGGAAATTTACCTGCCACAGGTTTTGCCCTTCCTTCTGGCGGGTGTTACCGCCGCTCTGGGAACTACCTGGAAAGCCGTGGCCATGGCCGAGTTTCTGAGTGTCCACCAGGGGATCGGAGCTATGATGTCTGTAGCGCGTACAAACCTGGAGACCTCCGGCCTTTTTGCCTGGACTTTCGTACTGATAGGGCTTGGCCTGCTTACGGACAGGCTTTTAACCTCCCTGGTGAACAAAAAATTACGTCACTGGATGTGATGGCGTATGATTGCTTTTGAGCATGTGTATAAAACACTGGGGCAGACCAGTGTCTTGAAAGATTTTTCCCTGCACGCGGAAAAAAATGAAATTACCTGTATTATCGGGCCCTCGGGGTGCGGCAAAACAACGATACTGCAGTTGCTGGCCGGACTGGAGCAGCCCGACGAGGGGCGGATTACCGGGATCCAGGGCATGCGGGCCAGCTATGTTTTTCAGGAGCCCAGGCTGCTGCTCTGGAAAACCGTGGCCCAGAACATCGCTTTTGTTTTACAGGACATTATGCCTCCTGCCAGGCAGCAGGAATTGATTAAGAAATACCTGACCATGATGGGTCTTTATGAGTACCGGGACAGTTACCCCAAGGCTTTAAGCGGGGGGATGAAGCAGAGGCTGGCCCTGTGCCGGGCTTTTGCCTACCCCCACGACCTTCTGTTGATGGACGAGCCTTTTAAATCGCTTGATACCCCTCTGCGCCTGGGCCTGGTCCGGCAGGTGGCCAGGATGTGGCAGGAAAAACCCAGCACCATCATATTTGTAACCCATGACATTATGGACGCCCTGCTTCTGGGGCACAGGGTGATAGTTTTGTCCGCCCGCCCGGCCGCCGTGCTGGACGACGTGAAGATAGACGTGCCGCTGACCCAGAGAAACGTCCTCCGGGAGCCGCTTCCCGCCAACCACGCCAGGATGCTGGCCCTGCTGGAGGGAGAAAACAAAAAATATTTTCCAAACCTGTAGGTTGACAGGGTGACAGGGGACAAGTTCTGTGTCATCTATAATCTAAATTAAGAAGGTGACAGAGAACCTGTATTAATATAACACTATGAGACAATCAGTAATCGTGCCGTTTATTGTTGACACTAACGTTTGTTTCAGACTAAAATATATAATATTATACATATCAGGCGATGAGGCTCGCTTAAACGCTGAAAGTGCTGATAGCTTCTACCCGCAATTGTGTTTTGCCGGTAGAAGCTATTATTATTTTTTAAGGAGGATTTTCTTGGGAGACAGCTACAGCGATCTGAAAAAGGAAGTTTTGAAGGAACTGATGGCCGTCGAGTCTTTTGCCAACCGGAGAGCGGCGGCCCGCCTTGCCTCATATATCAGGGAAGCAGGTGAAAGACTCGGCCGGGATATGTTCAACCTGGTTGTGCTTGGAGAGTTTAAAAGAGGGAAGACGACATTTATAAACGCCCTGCTGGGGGCGGATATCCTGCCGTCAGCCGTGGTGCCGCTGACTTCAATTGTGACCATGGTCCGTTACGGTGAAAGCGTAAAGGCGGAAGTTGTCTTTATGAACGAAGATAGAATAAAGGTCAGCCTTGCGGAGGTGCCCGGTTATGTTACCGAAGAAGGGAACCCGGGAAATGTAAAAAAAGTAAAACTGGTACAGCTTGAATATCCCTCTCTTTATTTAAAGGAAGGCGTAATTTTAATTGATACGCCGGGGGTGGGGTCTGTATACCAGAACAATACCGACGAGACATACAAATTTCTGCCGAAAGTCGACGCCGCCATTTTCCTGCTTTCATCCGACCAGCCTTTAAGCCGTTCCGAATGCAATTTTTTGCAGGAAATAAAACGTTATTCGGTTAAAACTTTTTTTATTTTAAACAAAATTGATTACCTGGAGCAAAGGGACAGGACGGAAGCGCTGAAATTTGCCGAACGGACACTGGCAGACAAGGCTGGTTTTGATGGCGTAAATATTATTCCCCTTTCAGCCAAAATGGCGCTGGAAGGCAGGGTGAAGAACGACAGCCGGATGCTGGCGGAAAGCAACCTGCCGGAATTTACAAGTGTTTTGGAACGGTTCCTGTTGACTGAAAAGGGTGCGGCTGTATTAACGGCCGCCTGCACCAGGGGGCTCAGCGCGGTGGATGAGCTGACGGTGGGCATGCAAATAGAATTTAAAGCACAGGCGCTGCCCCTGGAAGAACTGCAATTAAAGATTGGACTGTTTCACCAAATGGTGGAGGATCTGAGCCGGGACCAGGAGGACAACAAGTATATTTTTCAGGGGGAGATCAAGAAGGTCTACAGCGTACTGGAAAAAGAAATCATTTTCTTTCAGGAAAACCAGAACGGTGAGATTGGGAAAGACATCGATGTCCTTTTCAATGAAAACAAAAACCTGCCGGGCAGGCAGCTTCTAAAACTGTTTGAAACGTATATAGAATCGGCTATAATGGCAGCTTTTGAAGACTTGAAGCCTGTAATTGAAGAAAAGGTGAAGGACGCTTTCGGGAAAGTGACGGCGAGATTTTCCGATAAAACAAATAAAGCTGTAGAAGAACTTCTGGCACAGTCCGCGAAAATATTCAGAATTGATATCCAGGGCTTCACCAGGACGGAGGCGTTTACGGATGAGTCGAGGCTTTACTTTGTTTTCGGCGAAGAACAATCGATGCTGCTGCCCGATCCGGTCAGGATCAGCGCGCTTTTTCTGCCCGGATTTATTGCCGGCCCAAGGATACTAAGGGAAATGAAGAAAAAAATTGAGAGAGACCTGGACCGGAACAGCGGCAGGCTGAGGACTGATTACAGCGACCGCATCAGCGAAAGCGCCGGGCGCTTTCAAAAGGAACTCGCGGCTAAATACACTTCGGCCGTGGAAGGGACAGCGGCAGCGTTGGACAGGGCGGTCATGATGAGGGAAAAAAGCGAGAGCGAATTAAAACAGTACCGTGAAGGATTAAATAAACAGAAAGACCTGTTGGAAGATGTAAGTTCGCGTCTGAAAGGGCTGCTCGAAAGAATAAAAATGTAATATAGCAGAGATACATGGTTTTGAACCCGCCTGGCATTTGGACCCAAAAAAAGATTTATAACAATTTCACAGGATTAACATGATTTAAAAATGATTAACAGGATTATAAAAATCAAGAAAAATAAATGTTATATTAATATTAAATATTATTTAAATCTTGTTAATCCTTATAATCTTGTAAATCATGTGATATATGTTTTATCTATAATCCTGTAAATCCTGTCAATGCTTTTACCCTAAAGCAACCTGTTTCAACAACATGGATTTTGCAAGTTTAATTTGTTGACACCCTGGCACAGAACTGATGTTCTGTGTATAATTATTTTGGGGGTGATGTTTTGAGGACCGGTATCGCGAACCTGCCGCTGCACGGACACCACTGTCCGCGTTGGCTTTTTGACCGGATGGTGAAGCTCAGTTCGGCCATAATCGAAGCGGTGGTGGAAGAATACGGCCCCGGCGAAGTGCTGAGGCGGTTTTCCGACCCGTTCTGGTTTCAGGCACTCGGCTGTGTGGTCGGGTTTGACTGGCATTCTTCCGGCCTTACCACTGTATTGTGCGGTGCCTTGAAAGAGGGGCTGCGTCCCAAACAACACGCGCTGGGGCTTTACCTGGCGGGCGGCAAGGCTATGGCTTCCCGTAAAACACCGGGAGAAATTGAAGAATACACGGACCGTTATGGCCTGAACGTCAACGTGGGTTCGCTGCAGTACGCCAGCCGGATGTCGGCCAAGGTGGACAGCGCGGCGCTGCAGGACGGCTTTCAGATCTACCACCATGTTTTCGCCTTCACCGCTGACGGCAGCTGGGCGGTAGTACAGCAGGGCATGAACCCGGACTCCGGTTGGGCCAGACGCTATCACTGGCTGGGCGGAGAGATGGAGTCCTTCATCCGGGAACCACACGCAGCAGTATGCGGGCAGCCTGCGGGGGAAATTTTGAATATGGTAGCCGGGGAAAGCGCCGCCGCCAGGGACGCTTCGCTCTACCTGGCCGGGAGGCCGGCCGAGGTGGTCGGCGCTCTTAAAAAACTGTCCGGGCTAACCCCGGACCGGCTCAGGGTATTGAGCCTGCCAGCCGCGCACCCTGTTCCCCAGGCCGGCCGGATAGAAAAGACCCTGGCCAGGCTTTATGACGTGAAACCATCTTCTTACGAGGGACTGCTGGCCGTGGAAGGTGTAGGCCCGGCCACGGTAAGGGCTTTCGCGCTGGTTTCAGAGGTGGTTTACAACGCCGCTGCCAGCCGGAATGATCCGGTCCGTTACAGCTTCGCCCACGGGGGTAAGGACGGCCACCCGTTTCCGGTAAACCGCCGGGACTATGACCGTTCCATCACCATTTTGGAAAACGCCCTGCGCCGGGCTAAAACAGGCGACCGGTCAAATATTGAAGCGTTAAAAAGGCTTTCGCTGGTGGGCTCATACTTATAAAAAAACAGGCAGCTGTGAATTCTAAATTAATAAATATTTAAGATAATTTATCTAATTTAATTATATTGTTAAATGTCGGCTGATATTTGAGCAACAAAAAATTATTTGAAATACCTCGGGTATTGAACAAAACAACCGGGGTATTTTTATGTTGTTCATAAATAACAAAAAATTTTTATTATTGGCGCGTATTTTGCTTGTTATAATTATTTTACTAAAAAAAGCCGAATTAAAATGTATAAGCAAGTCTGCTTAATTATTGGAGTAGGGTAATGAATAGGCCCAACAGAGCAAGCGCGCCTGAGACAAGCTTATGAAGAACTGCTAAAGCTGGTAAAGAAAATTTCCGAAAATTAAACAGGTTAAATGTAAAGGTATTTTTTGAATGCAGAGAATGAGCTTAAAAAAGGTTCTTAAAATTATGAGGTGATGACATTGGCATACGGTGATTTTGAGGAAAAGCTGGAAATGGTCAAGTGTTTTTTAAATGACAGCCGGGAGATGCTTGACGACGTAGAACCGCAGATAATAGCGATGGAAGAGAAAGCCCTGACAGTGGGAGAAATAGACGAGGCCATCTTAAACGCCATATTCAGGCTGTTTCACTCGCTCAAAGGGTCCGCGTCATTTTTAGACCTGCAGACGATCATCAGCGTAACCCACGAAGCAGAGACCCTGCTGGACATATTCAGGAGCGGGCAGGCAGTAATAAAACCCGCCCACGTGGACCTTTTAATCCGGACCACCGACTTTATCCGCAATATATTGGACGTGGTGGAGCAGCAGCTCAATGACGAAGGATACGAAGATAGCGCCACTGAGATCATAGAAGACCTTAAAAAGACCATCGTAAACGTACTTGAAAATCTGGGCCAGGACACGGAAGAAGAACAGGCGCGGCCGCCGGCAGAAAAAGACACGGCCAATGAAGCGGCGGCAGCCAAAGAAGTCGACGCAGACACCTGGCAGTACATGCGTGATGAAAACAGCGGCGAGACGGGGTTTGAGATAACCCCCGAAATACTAAGGCGCTTCGCAGAAGAAAGCAACGAGCTTTTAGACGAAGCAGAAAACACCCTGCTGGCGCTGGAAAAAACGCCCGACGACCATGAAAGCGCGGGGACAGCCTACCGGGCCTTTCACAGCATCAAAGGCAACGCGGGCTTTTTAGGCTGCCCAGAGTTAGAAGAAATAAGCAGGTGCGGCGAAAACCTGCTGGGCCGGATCAAAGAGCAGAAAAAAGGCTGCGACCCCGTGGCCATATCATTTCTTTTAATCGCTATAGACATCTTAAGAGACGGAGTGCGCCAGGTAGAGACCGGAGCTGTCCCCGAGCTGCCCGGCAAGCAGGAAGTCTGCGCCTACCTGGAAAAGCTGGCCGCCGAGGCCGCTGCAGAGAGTCCCCAAAAAGAAAAGAGTGAGGAACAGGGCACAAAAGAGCCGGCCGCCCCCGTAAAAACAAAAGTACCAGAAAAAGCCGCGGCCGAGGCAGAAGGCGAGACCAAAGAAAAGCAGGCCGGCGCCGGCAGCCAGCAGGCCATCCGCGTGGATCTGGACAAGCTCGACAAACTCCTGGACTTAGTCGGCGAGCTCGTAATCTCAGAAGCTATGGTTGCCAACAACCCCGACTTGAAAGGACTCCAGCTCGACCGCTTCGAAAAAGCCGTGCTGCAGCTGGACAAAATAACCAGGGACATCCAGGAAGTAGCCATGTCCATGCGCATGATTCCCCTCTCCGGCACATTCCGCAAAATGATGCGGCTGGTGCGCGACCTGGCTCACAAAGCAGAAAAGAAAGTAAGCCTGGAGATCATCGGCGAAGAGACCGAAGTAGACAAGACTATCATCGAGCAGATATCAGACCCGCTGGTGCACCTGATCAGAAACGCCGTGGACCACGGCCTTGAAAGCGCCGAAGAGCGGCTTGCCGCCGGCAAGCCCGAGACCGGGCGCGTCACCCTGGAGGCCAAGCACTCAGCCGGTGAAGTATGGATCGTAATAGAAGACGACGGACGCGGGCTCGACCGCGAAAAAATAATCAAAAAAGGCATTGAAAGAGGGCTGATCACCAGCGAAGACCGGGAGATGAAAGACGAAGAAGTGTGGAAAATGATCTTTGAGCCCGGTTTTTCCACAGCCGAGCAGATTTCCAGCATATCAGGGCGGGGCGTCGGCATGGACGTGGTAAAGCGGAACATAGAAAAACTCAGGGGCAAAGTAGACGTGCGCAGCAGGCCTGGAACCGGGACCATGTTTGCCGTGCGCATACCGCTGACCCTGGCGATTATAGAAGGGATGGTCGTAAAAGTAGGGCAAAACCGCTACACTATCCCGATCAACTCGATCAAAGAATCGCTGCAGCCCAGGGAGGGCCAGATAACCCGCACCCCCGACGGACTGGAGATAGTCAGCATCAGGGGAGAGCTGCTGCCCGTAATCCGGCTCCACGACCTCTACCAGGTGAAAACAGACTGCCTGGAGCTGGGGGAAGGCATACTCATAGTCGTAGAAAACGACGAAAAGAAATGCTGCCTGTTCGTGGACGAAGTTATCGGCCAGCAGCAGATAGTGATTAAAGGGCTCTCCAGTTACCTGGGGCACGTACAGAGTATATCCGGGTGCGCCATACTGGGAGACGGCGACATCAGCATGATCCTCGACATAGACGACCTGATCATGTGCGCCGAGCAGGCGAAGTGAGACGTGGGAAGTTGTAGGTGCGGTTTCAGCCGCACATATTTAGAGGGATAAGTGTTACCAGACAGCGGAAAGGGGACACACCTCTCTTACAGGTATTCCTGCATGCTGAGGAATGTCCCCAACGAATAACGGAGGTGAGATATTTGAGTCTGCAAGAAAGGCTGGACACCAGCCTGCTGGAAGAAGAGTACGAGGAGGATGAGGACACCCAGGAGGACAAATTTTTAACCTTTGTTTTAAACGGGGAAGAGTACGGCATCGAGATCAGGCACGTGACCGAGATCATTGGGATCCAGAACATAACCGGGGTGCCGGACATGCCCAACTACATCAAGGGAGTCATAAACCTGCGCGGCAAAGTAATCCCGGTGATGGACGTGCGCCTGAGGTTTGGCCTGGAAGAGCGGGCGTACGACGACCGCACCTGCATCATCGTGATTAACATCGACGAGCAGCCGGTGGGGATGATCGTGGACAGGGTGTCGGAAGTGTTGGACATACCCAAAAGCGATGTGGAGCCGCCGCCCAAGGTAAAAAAAGCTGAAAGCAGCCGCTTTATCAAGGGCATGGGCAAGGTCGGCGAGCGGGTCAAGATACTCCTCAACGAATACCAGCTCCTCTTTGACTTCAACAAGGGGGAGGAGCAGTGACGGCTGCCGTCTGACATGACATAAAAACATGAACGGGAGCTAGAGTAAAAAATGGCCTTTACTTACTTTTTCAGGGATCTGCATACACTTGAGCTGATTGTAAAACATGTGGTCCCATCTGTTTCCGGTTTCAGCAAGGTCCGTGTATGGGACGCCGGCTGCGCCATGGGGCCCGAGCCGTATTCCCTGGCCATAATGTTTGCGGAAAACATGGGCCGTTTTGCGTTCAGGAACCTGCGCTTTGACGCCACTGACCTGGACGGCAGCAACCTTTTTGGGAAAATAATCGGCGAAGGTGTATACTGCGACGAGGAACTGAAGCGGATCCCGAAGGATTTGTTCACAAAGTACTTTCATCCTGACGCAAAGGAAGGCTCTTACAAAATAGACGATATTATACGGAACAAGGTGTTTTACCAAAAGCACGACCTGCTCAGCCTCAAACCGGCGGGTTCCGGTTACAACCTGATCCTGTGCAAAAATGTACTGCTGCATTTTCAGCCCGCTCAGCGGGTTGAAGTAATCAGGATGTTCCACGGGGCACTGGCGCCGGGCGGATATTTCGCAACTGAACAGACGCAAAAAATGCCGGCTGAAACTGCCTGCCTGTTTGAACAGGTGGCGACAGACGCGCAGTTGTTCCGTAAAGTCGGGCTGCGGCATTGAAAATTATATGCCTTGATAAAAAGTAATGTAAGGTGAGTCAGATAGCATTAGCTATCTGGCTCAAATTTACGGGGAGATGGTGATTAATGGAAGCCCTGAGGCTAAGTGACGAGGAATTCAACCTGATCAGCAGCCTCGTGTACAATAAGTTTGGAATTAAGCTGGGTGAACAAAAGCGGGCCCTGATTATCGGCCGGCTGCAAAAAGTACTGCACTCCGGGGGGTTTCTCAATTTTAAAGATTATTATCACCATGTTGTCAATGAGCCGAGCGGTACGGCCCTGCTCACCCTGGTTGATAAAATATCAACCAACCACACCTTTTTTTTCCGTGAAAATGAACATTTTGACTTTTTATCCGGGAACATTCTGCCGAATATTATTAAGGAGATACAAAACAGGAACAAGCCGGCTGTTAGAATATGGTGCGCCGGCTGTTCGTCCGGCGAGGAACCGTATACCTTCGCCATGGTACTCAGCGAATTTTTCAAGAGTAATATCGGCGATATTGACATAGGTATCCTTGCCACGGATATATCTGTAAGCGCCCTGGAGAAAGCGGTGGCAGGCATATATCCGGCTGAAAGGATGGAACTGGTACCCCCTGCCTACCGGAAAAAGTACTTTACACCGTTAAAAGACGGAAACTGGGAAGTTAAATCAACCCTGAAAGAGATGGTCCTTTTCCGGCGTTTGAACCTGATCCGGCCGGACTTTCCCTTTAAGAACCTTTTTCAGTTAATATCCTGCCGGAATGTAATGATTTATTTTGATAAAGAGACACAGCGGGCCCTGATCAGCAGGTTTCACCGGTATACTGAGCCCAACGGGTTTTTGTTTATCGGCCACTCTGAGACACTGGACCGCTCAGCGGGACTGTATAAATACATAATGCCCTCCATATACCAAAAAAAGTAGCATATCAGGCAACCGCAAGACATGCTGAAAAACAGCCGGGAGTGATGACATAAATGAGTAAGATTAGAGTGCTGGTTGTTGATGATTCCGCGCTGGTCAGGGATATTTTGTCCCAGGGGTTGGCCAAAGATCCTCAGATAGAGGTGGTGGGCACAGCCTCTGACCCTTATGTGGCGAGAGATAAAATAGTCCAGTTGCAGCCGGATGTGCTGACCCTTGATGTTGAGATGCCCAGGATGGACGGTGTTGAGTTTTTACGCAGGCTGATGCCCCAGTATCCCCTGCCGGTAATAATGGTAAGCGCCCTGACCAAGAAAGGAGCCGCCATCACCCTGGCGGCTATGGAAGCAGGGGCTGTTGAGGTGGTAACCAAGCCCAGTACCGATATAGCCCGGGGTTTAAGCGCCATGCTGGGCGATTTGCGGAACAAGGTCAAAATTGCGGCGTCTGTTAACGTCAGCGCCTGGAAAACAAACCAGAGGACTTCAATCAAACCAACAAGAATAGACAGCCACGCCCTGGCTGAATCGACGGACAAGGTTATTGCGATCGGAGCTTCAACCGGAGGCACCCAGGCTATCCGAAGGATTGTACAGAGCTTTCCGTCCACCATGCCCGGCGTGGTTATCGTACAGCATATGCCCGCGGGGTTTACCCAGCACTTTGCTGAAAGCCTGGACAGTGTCTGCAGGATGGAAGTGAAGGAAGCGAAAACCGGCGACAGGGTAATGCCAGGCCGGGTATTGATCGCGCCGGGCGGTTTCCACATGAAAGTGCGCCGGTCCGGGGGTATCTACCTGGTGGACTGCCAGAAGGGAGAAAACGTAAACGGGCACTGCCCGTCGGTTGAGGTGCTTTTCCAGTCGGTGGCCAAATACGTGGGAGCCAATGCCATTGGCGTAATGCTCACCGGCATGGGGGGGGACGGGGCACAGGGCATGCTTGCCATGCGCCAGGCCGGCGCCAGGACCCTGGCCCAGGACGAGGCCACCTGTGTTGTTTTCGGCATGCCCAAAGTGGCTTATCAACTGGGCGGCGTGGAAAGTCTGGTACCCCTTGACAGTATCCCAAACAAAATCATCAAATACCTCAGCATGAGGTCAGGCTCTTAACTTTTTAAGTACTAAACCAACTGTGGAACCTTTTCCATCAGTTTTATAAATTCATTATAAAGGGGCAGCTCGTCCCTGCTGGTATATGTGATGGAATGGCCGCAGTAGACGCATCCTTTGAGCAAATTATTACCCTTGTAGTTATAATGGCCGTATACACGGCAAAAATACGGGCGGACAGAGTATATGGAACAGTAATCTCCTTCCTGGAAGGGGCACTGTCCTTCTATATCCCCCCAAATTTTAACCACCTTGTTATTGGAAAAATCAATAAATTTTCTTATGGCATAATCATCTTTTACATGTCTTTTTATGTTCTCCAGCTCCAGCGGGTAAACCCGCAGCTTGGACGCTTTCCTGCAGCACTCGCCGCATGCCCCGCAGGACCTTTTTGAAGGCTGCAGCACGTCGTCAAGGGCCTCGTAAAATTCCGCAAGGTCATGCAGCAATGATTCCACAAAGCACCACCTCCATGCGGTAATATTCTATATGTATATGGTACCACATGGTGTGGGAAATTGAAACGAATTACATTGCAGAATTTTCAGACATATTTCGCGCTTATGTATTCATAACTCAGTGGATTGTACCGTCTTTATTTTTGGCGGCCTTTAGAAGGTTTTTTTCTATTTGTTCCAACATCTCACTCACCAGTTCCGTGGTAACCCGCTTGAATTCACCTGGCTGATATTCCGGCGGTTTTGGCCCGTCTTCCTGTATTGTTTCCTCAGTATCTGATAAAAGTTCCGCGCTTACAACCGGCTGCACCGCGTCAGTACCTGTGAAGGATTTTGCCGTAAGACCTTTAAGTTCTTGAATACACTGTGCGGGCGGGTTCTTCAAAAGGTCCAGGGCTGCAAAGACATCTCTCGCCGCCCCGCAGGTTATAACGCAGGCCTTGGTTTCCAGGTCATCCCCGGTTTTATCATTTTCAACCCAGCCGTTGAACCCAACCCAAGCCACGTGACGGGCAGGCATCATGTTGAAAACGGTATTTATCGCTGCCAGGGCAATTTGCCGGATCAGGTCCAGGTAAAATGCATCGAACTCATGCTTTCCCATTTCCCTTGGAACTATTGTTCCGTCTTCTTTTTTATACTGGTAGCTGACAGCGCGGGGGAGATCGTAATAAGCCGGCAGCAGGCAGTCGATAACCAGCTGTTTTTCTCCCGGCAGATAAACAGCGTCAAAGTAAACGCTGATAGAATCAGGCATTTTCATTACGTTGAGGACTATTCTGGCAAAACTCCGGACGGCCGCGGGTTTCCCTTTTTCAAATTCAAGCTGCAGCTCTTCAACCTTACTGTTATAAGCTGACTGCCCCGCCATGTAAGCTGCCCTTTCTTTTTCATGAACTGCGCGCCCGGCTTCTTTTTCTCCTTCATAATGCTTCATTTCCAGGTTGTAAGCAGCTCTGGCTGCATTTTCTTTTTGCAGCCTTGTATTTTTTACAGAAGAAAAGAGCAGTTCAGATAAAAATTTTTTTTGCGGCACGGCTGCTTCTTTGACAATCTTATTGTATTGCGGAGCAGGTTTTTTATATACAAAAGGGGGAAAGGGTTTGTCGTTATAAAGAGACGCCCAGCCAATCTTAACTCCGGCGGCCAGGTTATCTTCCAAAATGGTTTTGCACTCTTTCAGGAAAATTTCTGACTGTTTTGTTTCAAATTCGGCCAGGTCGTTTAAGTCCGCAAGGCTGTCTCTTTTCCGCCGGACCTTCTCCAGCCTTTCCCGGCGGGCCAGCTCGGCCTGTGTCCTGATAACTGTTTCCGGCAAGGTTTCACCTGCAATTCCTTCGACTTCATCTGAAATACTGTGATCATTCTTTTTGCACATTGATCTCCCACCTTTCATCTTAAAATTTAGCTTAACACAAAATCCCATTATTAAAATATAATACATCCTTATATGTTGGCAAATCAATGGATAAGGTATAGAACCGGGTGCGGAGGAAGTTCCAACCCGGTTTTTTTCTTGACTGATGAGTCCGGTATCTCTTTTCCGGAAGATGTTGTTTAGTATAAACCTAAGTTCCCATGTAAAAAATATTACAGCCGCGGCAGAAAATGCAGCTTGTAACGGTAATATCCAGTCAAGTTAATCTGTGGCAAAGGTGAAATTATTATGTTCCGTAAACCACGCCGGCCAAAAACTATGGAAGAACGGAAACAGCGGCAAATTGACGCGAAACTGGCGGCGCTGCAACCCGATTCTCAGGAACTGAACAAACCTTTCAGTTCAAGTCTTAGTGATAATTTGGATCTGTTTAAAAACCTGTTCGGCAACAACAGCGACCTGCTGGTGAGGGAGTTTAACTTCGGATTGCGCCGGGAGATCAAAGTAGCGCTGGTCTACATCGATGGATTGAGCGACTCAAACATGATCAGCGAGACGATCTTGAAGCCTTTTGCCTACCGCTCAATGAGCGATGAACAGTCAACTCTTCTGCCCGAGAGCGCTTACCTGCTGATCCGTGACTGGCTGATCACTTTTGGCAGCGTCAGGGAATCGACCAGGATTGATGAAGCGCTCGATTACGTGCTGACTGGCTGCGCAGCCCTGTTTATTGACGGGACTTCCCAGGTGTTGATTATGGTGGTCAAGGGCTGGAAGGCCAGAGCCGTGGAAGAGCCAAAGGCTGAGGCTTTCGTGCGTGGACCCCGGGATGCTTTCAACGAAACCCTGCGCACCAGTACAGCCCTGATCAGGCGGCGGATCAAGACCCCCTGCCTCCGCTTCGACACGCTGAACATTGGCAGGATTACCAAGACCGAAGTCTGCGTGGTTTACATCCAGGGTCTCACCGACCCTGCCCTTAAAGACGAAGTAATCAGCCGTCTCAAAGTGATCGACACTGACGGGATTTTGGAATCCGGTTATCTTGAAGATTTTATCAAGGACAACCCCTGGACCCCTTTTTCCCTTCTCGACCGCACCGAGCGCCCGGACAAGGTGGCTGCGGCGCTCCTGGAAGGACGGGTGGCCATTGTTATTGACACCACTCCCTTTGCCCTGGTAGTCCCGGCTGTCTTCAGCGAGTTCCTGCAGGCGCCGGAAGATTACTACGAGAGTTTTGACTTCATCCGCACGTTCAGGTGGCTGGGGTTGATTGTCGCCACGTTTATGCCTTCAATTTATGTAGCATTGAGCACCTATCACCAGGAAATGATCCCGACCGGCCTGGTTCTGAGCATGGCCGCCGGACGGGAGGGTGTACCCTTCCCGGCGGTGATAGAGGCGCTCCTGATGGAAATATCATTCGATTTCCTCAGGGAAGCCGGGGCCAGGATGCCCCGTTCGGTGGGGCAGGCGGTCGGTATCATCGGCGCCCTGGTATTGGGGCAGGCGGCTGTGGCGGCCGGGATCGTCAGCCCGATCATGGTGGTCGTCGTCTCCCTGGCCGCGGTGGCGTCATTTATGATCCCCAACTACTCGGCCTCACACGCCATCAGGTTTATCCGCTATCCCTTCCTGCTTTTGGCGGGAGCCTTCGGCATGCCGGGCATTTTCTGGGGAATACTGGTGCTGCTATTGCACCTGGCGTCCCTCCGGTCTTTTGGCGTTCCCTATCTCTACCCGGTGGCACCTGGCGTGCCGGGCGAATGGAAAGATGTATTCATTAAAGTACCCCGCTGGCTGATGGACTTCAGGCCGAGCCTCCTGCGAGCACGCAAAATCAGGAAGCAGGCGCCCGGCCAGATGCCCAAAGCGCCCCGTGGCTCCAGCGGGGAAGGGGACAACCCGCAGGTTGTTACAGCGGATAGAAAGAAGCGGGGCTGAGCCATGACACAGGCCAGGCCGGTACGGTAACGCGCATGACAGAGTAAACAACGGAGTGACAGGGTTTGATATACTTCAATCTACTATTAGTAATATTAATTGGCGTCGCCATATCCATCTTGGAGCTTCCTGGGCTGTTGCGACCGGAAAAGAGGGGTGAACTGATCGCCTTCAGCTGTTTTCTCCTGATCGGGATGGCCCTGGCGGTGGCCATGACCTTGAGGCTGCCGGTTCCCAACCCCACCAGCGGCATCGAGTTCGTCTTCAGCCCTGTCACAAGGGTGCTTTTTCCAGGCAGATAAGGAATTGAGGGTGGAGAATGAGTTTAGAAAGAGGCAGGATCTCCTCTCGCCAGGTGGTGTTCCTGGTTACAAATTTGATCTATGCCACTGAAATCCAGTTTGTTCCGGCGTTTCTGACCATGTCCCCCCCCCCCCCCCCCCCCCCCCCCCCCCCCCCCCCCCCCCCCCCCCCCCC
>CAZPXL010000013.1:0-18391 GCA_964591005.1 uncultured Eubacteriales bacterium | reverse complement strand
CGGCCAGTTCCTTCCTGGTAAGGCGTGGATTAAGCAGAGCCTCCCTCATTACAGCGGCCTGTTTTGGTGCATGCTTCAGTCCGTTTAAAACCTCGCGGCTTTTATCATGCGTGAAGGCCGGCCCGAGCAGTTTTGCCCCACGGGTTGCTTTTACCCCTAAACGCGGGGCGATGATCCGCCCGAAGGCCTCCGCGGTGCTGCAAAGGTAACTGTCCGCCATCCAGCGGGCAATTTCCATCAAATCCTCTGTCAACACCGGTTCCTCATCGAGAATGCCGGCTATTTCCCTGACTTTAACATCTCTCTCGGGAAGCCCGAACCCAACCACATAGCCGGTCAAACTCCTGCCGCCAAAGGGTACGAGGACCCTTGAGCCCGTTTTAACCTTGTCTGCTAATTCTGCCGGGACGGCATAATGAAACACCCGGTCCACACCGCGTGCGCTTATATCTACAATTATCTCGGCAAACTGGCCGTTATGACCCATTGCACCCTCCGGATAACAAAATCCCGGTATCCGGGATTTTTTCCTGACACTTTTATTTTCGTTTCTGGCGGACAGACAACACTTCGTCCAGGATCCGGTGGGCCAGGACCGTTTTGTCCATCAGCGGCATTTGTTTAATATCGCCGCCGGGATATACGAATTTAACAATGTTGGTGTCTGATCCGAATCCCGCCCCGGCCTGGGTAACGTCATTCGCCACCAAGAAGTCCAGGTTCTTGCGCTCCACCTTCAGCAGCGAGTTTTTCTCCAGGTCCCCGGTTTCAGCGGCAAATCCCACCAGGATTTGCTTATTTTTATTTTTCCCGAGTTCGGCCAGAATGTCGTGGTTCCTGACCAGCTCAAGGTGCAGCGGGCCGTCATGCTTTTTAATCTTCCGGCTGGAGGACTCTTTCGGCCTGTAGTCCGCCACGGCGGCGGTTTTAACCACAACATCGACAACAGGGTAATGTTCCATTACAGCCTCATACATCTGTGCAGCGGTTTCCACGCTGATAAACTCCACTCCGCCCGGCGGCTTTAAAGATGTGGGACCGCTGATCAACAGTGTCCTGGCTCCCCTGCCTGCCGCCGCTCCGGCAACCGCGTAACCCATTTTGCCGGTGCTGCGGTTGGTGAGATAACGGACAGGATCAATCGGCTCAACAGTAGGTCCCGCTGTCACCATAACAGTAAGGCCTTCCAAATCTCCGGCGGGGCTCAGCAGGCTCTCTATCACTTCCATAATGCGGTCTAAATCAGCCAGCCTGCCCCTGCCCTCAACACCGCAGGCCAGACGGCCAGTGTCTGGTCCAACAAATTTATAGCCAAGGTCACGCAGGGTCGATATATTGCGCTGGACCACCGCGTTATTATACATGTTGACGTTCATAGCCGGGCAGAAGAGGACCGGGCATGATGCCGCCATAATGACAGTGCTAAGAAGATCGTCCGCGATACCGTTTGCCACCTTGCCCAATACATTGGCAGTGGCCGGCGCGATTACAATCAGATCCGGCGTGGTGGCCAGCTCAATATGCTGCACAGCGCCGCGCATCGCGTCAAAAAGATCTGTGCGGACGGTATTACCCGATAAAACCTGAAAGGTGAGCGGCTTAACAAATTCCTGCGCTGCTCCCGTCATAATCACGTTAACTTCAGCACCGCCAGCGTTCAGGCTGCTGACCAGTTGAGCGGCCTTATAAACGGCTATGCCGCCGGTAATACCGACGGTAATATTTTTTGCAGCCAGCATGGTTTTCCCCCTGATTGTTTAAATTGTCGGCTGTTTATAATTTTATTTCCAGACTTACATGCAGCCGGGGAAATTTTACTTTATACCTATCCTGGTCCTCTTATAGCCGATTTTGTCCTGGGCAATTTCCATCAAGGCAGTGATAACAGGCTTTCTCATGGCCCCGTCTGCCCTGCTGCCGCCCTTCTCGGTGAGTACCCTGGCACGTTTGGCCGCCACCACTACCAGGGTATATCTGCTGTCTACCTTTTCCATAAGCTCATCTAGAGACAGTTGGATCATAACCACCCTCCGGCTCTATTCTTTATCCAATCAAATCTAATTAAATCCCTTCAAGAATGCTTCAAAATAACGGGGTCGGGATTTTTCAGCGGTTAAGATCGACTTTATCTTATTCACAACCCGCGTTACTTCATCATTTATTATTATATAATCGTAACGATACGCCAGCTTCATTTCTCCGGACGCACACCGCAGGCGTTTTTCAATTACCTCACCGCTGTCTGCGCCGCGGGAAACAAGACGCTTTTCTAAATCATACCTTGATGGCGGGGCAATGAAAATCAGCACAGCTCCGGGATATTTTTCTTTTACCAGCAGGGCGCCCTGAATATCTATTTCCAGGATAATGTCGCGTCCTTCTTCCAGTCCTTCCTCCACAAAACTCAGCGGTGTACCGTAGTAATTGTTATATACCTCTGCATACTCCAGGAGGCGCCCGTCTTCGATCATTTTTTTGAAAACTTCAATCTCTAAAAAGAAGTAATCAACGCCATGGACTTCACCCTGCCGGGGAGGTCTTGTAGTGGCTGAGACGGACAGGCGCAAAGAAGGAACATTTTTAAGCAGCGACCTGCAAACAGTCCCTTTTCCCGCCCCTGACGGTCCTGATAAGACCAGCAGCAAACCTTTTCTTCCCACTTTCACTACTCCACTTTCAATCAGCAGGTTCTTCTGCCTGAGGTGATGTCTCTTTTGATACAAGACGGTTTGCAACGGTTTCCGGTTGTACAGCTGACAGTATTACGTGGTCGCTGTCCGTAATTATAACAGCCCTGGTACGCCGCCCGTATGTAGCGTCAATGAGCATGCCCCTATCCCTGGCCTCGGTAATTATCCTTTTAATAGGAGCTGACTCCGGGCTTACGATGGCAATAATACGGTTGGCTGATACAATATTGCCAAAACCTATGTTGATTAATTTAATCTCCATTTTACCGCCCCTTTCTCTACATGTATCACTCGATATTCTGTACCTGTTCCCTTACTTTCTCAAGCTCGCTTTTTACCTCAACAGCCCAGCGGCTTATCTCCATATCATTGGCTTTGGAGGCAATGGTGTTTATTTCCCTGTTCATCTCCTGGACAATAAAGTCAAGCTTCCTTCCTACGGGCTCAGACGCCTGAAGACAGGAACGGGCCTGTTTCAGGTGGCTGTCCAGCCGCACTGTTTCCTCGGTGATATTTGAGCGATCAGCAAAAAGCGCCGCCTCAGCCGCCAGGCGTTCGGGTGACAGCCCGCCGTCTTTTATGAAGTCATTTAGACGGGCCCCCAGCCGTTCCCTGTACTCTTCAACCACGACGGGAGACCTGTCTCTTATTTTTGCATTCAGTGATGAAATCCGGTCGACCCTGGTCAACAGATCTGAAGCCAGTTGTTTACCCTCTTCAGACCTCATCCGCAGCAGGCTTTCCAATGCGCTCTCCAGCGCCTCAAGCACGGCCGGCCACCATTCCTCAACATCTTCAGCGGGATCTTCCAGTGTCAGTACACCGGGCAGGTCCACAAGGTTTTTTAACTTGATTTTACCGTCTATGTCAAGGCTTTCCTGCAGTTCTATTATTGCCTTATAATACGCTCCGGCCAGTCCTTTGTCAACTTTTACGGATGAGGTCCTCTCGTCGCTGTCCCGCATGTTTAAAAACCCGTCAACCCGCCCGCGGGCTATACGGGATTGGATTAACCGCCTGATTCTGTCCTCAAGGGGAGAAAGAGTCCGAGGCAGCCGCAGCACCACTTCGTTATAGCGGTGGTTTACCGCTTTCAATTCAATTGTGAAAATTTTTCCCTGTATAGCCGCCTCTCCCCAGCCGTACCCGGTCATACTTTTTACCAATACAACACCACCCGTTAATAGTAATAAATATAAAATTTTCCGATGCCAGGATTAATATTTTACTTTGGGGCGCAAATTATTACTTCTCTAATACAACAGGGTATACCTGGCCTTATTTTATTTTCCCTAAAAGTTCTGAAATGCGGTCAAGTCCCTCGTTGATTTTTTCCATCGAGCAGACATATGAAAGCCTGATATAATCATCGTTGCCGAAGGCCACGCCGGGAACAACCGCAACATGAGCATCTTCAAGAAGCACAGCGGCCAGATCGGTGGCGCTGCTTATCAGCCTCCCCTTGTAAGACCTGCCGAAGTAAGCGCTGACATTGGGGAAAGCATAAAAGGAGCCGCCTGGTTTGATACAGGTAATACCGGGGATACCTGACAGCCTTTCCAGCATGCAGTCCCTGCGCCGGGAATATTCCTCCATCATCCGCTTTTGTGTTCCATTTTTGCAGTTAAGCGCAGCAACGCTGGCTTCCTGGGCAATTGATGTGGGATTGGATGTGGAATGGCTCTGCAAGTCAGTCATTGCCTTGGCTACCGGTAATTCGGCGGCGGCGTATCCAATCCGCCAACCGGTCATGGAATATGCCTTGGAAACCCCGTTGATAATAACGGTGCGCTCTTTTAATTCAGGTGAAAGCGAGGCGATACTGACATGTTTCAGTCCGTTGTATATAAAACTTTCATAAATTTCGTCTGATATAATTGAAAAATCATACTTTGAAATTACATCTTTCAAAGCCGCCAGGTCATCACCGGTATAGACGACACCAGTGGGATTGCCGGGACTGTTCAGGATCAAAAGCCTGGTGCGCTGGTTTATGGCCTGCTCCAGATCTGAGGGATTAAGCTTAAATCCGTTTTCTTCCCTGGTGTTAATAATCCTCGGTGTGGCCCCCGCCAGCTTAATCTGTTCCAAATAGCTAACCCAGTAAGGTGCCGGAAGGATTACCTCGTCCCCCTCCTGAACAAGGACCTGCATGACATTATACAGAGAATGCTTGGCTCCTGCTGAAACAACAATTTGTTCCGGCTTATATTTCAATCCCTGATCGAATTCAAACTTTCTGCATATAGCCTCTCTCAGAGACAGAATACCGGCCACCGGCGTATACTTGGTCTTACCCGCCCAGATAGCGGACACGGCGGCTTCTTTAATATAATCGGGAGTATCAAAATCTGGTTCCCCGGCTCCAAAACTGATTACATTCACACCTCTGGAAAGCAACGCTTTTGCTTCCGCATCTATGGCCAGGGTCTGAGAAGGGCTGATATTAAGCGCCCGGTTGGCTAATTTCATTTTGTTACAAAAACCTCCTTTAGCTTGGAAAAACGCGGCTGCATTGACGGTCTTCCCGAGGGGCCGAATAGTGTTTCATCGGCCCATTTCAGTCATTAGCCGACTGCTCTGTTTTATGCCATACGAGCCAGGCGCATAAACTTTAACTGCCAATGTAAAACAACTTGTGAATCAGCTCCGATTCAAAATCAAAACCACCTGAAAATAGCAGTGAGGTCAATTCCCCCCACAGCTGTTCCCGGTGTTATCAACAACTGCTTGTTTTTCCACTACCTTCCTTTCTTAAAGTAAATTATCTTAGATATGCTGGTTAGGTCTCTATCTTTTACATTTTATCATTGCATTTCAAACTTGCAATATTTTTCTTGAATAGTATTTATTATTTTGTACAAACGTATCTATAAATGAATAATTTTATTTATGTAAAATTTCATGATGTTTTCCCAATACGCAACAGGGCAGCCGGTTTCAACACCATGGACTTTGAACTATACAAATCCGCATGATTAATACTAAAGTTATTTTTTTCTAGTACAAACCACAACCCCCTTTTGGCCCTTCTGAAATATTCTTTTTTAACCAACACCTGTTCTATTGGGAAATCGGCATATCATATTGTTAACGGATGTAAGAACATTAGTAAGAATACCCAGAGAACAACTGCATATTTATAGAATATTATAGCAATTTTTTACTAGGGGGTAAATCATGGGCAAAAAAATCACCTTATCAGTTATTAAGGCAGACGTGGGTGGATTTGTGGGCCATTCCAGCGTTCACCCGGAGCTGCTTGAAACTGCCAGGGGCATACTGGCCGGCAGCCCTCTCTTGATAGACTTTTGTGTAACACATGTCGGTGACGATATAAACTTGATCATGACTCATGAAACCGGTAAGGACAACGGGGAAATTCACCAACTGGCGTGGGATACATTCGCATCATGCACCAGGATCGCTAAAAAACTAAAGCTGTACGGCGCCGGGCAGGATTTGCTTTCTGACGCTTTTTCCGGCAACATCAAGGGGCTCGGGCCCGGCGTGGCTGAACTGGAATTTACGGAACGAGGCAGTGAACCCGTAATTGTTTTTATGGCTGACAAAACAGAACCAGGCGCCTGGAACCTTCCTCTTTACAAAATGTTCGCAGACCCTTTCAATACCGTCGGACTTGTGATCGACCCCAAGATGCATAAAGGATTTTTGTTTGAAGTGCGTGACCTGATTGAGAATAGAAAGGTAACCTTCTCCTGTCCTGAAGAACTATATGATATGCTCGTCTTTATAGGCGCACCTGGACGCTACGTGATTAAATCCGTATTTCACAAGGAAACCAGGGAAATAGCCGCGACTTCCAGCACACAAAAGCTTAACCTTATGGCCGGACGCTACGTCGGCAAGGACGACCCGGTCCTGCTGGTAAGGTGCCAGAGCGGCTTTCCGGCAGTAGGTGAAGCCCTGGAGCCCTTCGCCAACCCGCATCTCGTTTCGGGCTGGATGAGAGGCTCGCATACCGGACCACTGATGCCTGTTCCGGTAGATAAGTCCAACCCGACCCGCTTTGACGGACCGCCAAGGGTCGTCGCCCTCGGCTTCCAGCTGTGTGACGGCAGAATGCTGGGGCCACAGGACTTCTTCGCTGATCCATCATATGACCACGCCAGGCAAAAGGCCAATGAAATATCCAATTATATCCGCAGCATGGGTCCATTTGAACCACACCGGCTGCACCTGGATGAAATGGAGTACACCACACTGCCCGAGGTCAGCAAACGCCTGAAAGACCGCTTTGAAAAAATGCGTTTAAGCTAACTGGACAACAAGCCAGAGAAACATCTCTCTGGCTTTTTTTACGAATAAGGCTTAAAACAATTTCACAGGATTAACAAGATTTAATAGATTAACAGGATTTAAAATTATTTGTAAATTTTAAAGTAGACAAACAAAGGATTATTGAATTAATTTATCATGTTTTATAATTATAGAATTATTTAATCTTGTAAATCTTAATAATCCTGTAAATCCTGTGAATGTTTTTTGTTTGGGATCAGAACAAGGGTTTTAACTTAATATTTTGTCCTCGTCCAGGTCGGAGACGCCGGCCTCGTCAAAGGAAGCCATCTCCCGGATAATCTTGGTGGCAGCCTCGATAAGATGCATGGTCAGAACCGCTCCTGTCCCTTCACCCAGGCGCATATTCAAGTTGATTACCGGCGAAAGCTGCAGGTATTCGAGCATCAGGCGGTGACCCTGCTCTCCGGACAGATGGGAGGCAATAACGTATTCCCTGGCCCTGGGCTGTATTTTACAAGCAGCCAGGGCGGCCGCTGTTGTGATAAAACCGTCGATTAAAACCGGCACCCGCCTTGCTGCGGCGCCGAGTATAACTCCCGCCAGCCCGGCTATTTCAAGACCGCCCACTTTTGACAGGACGTCTATGCCGTCCTCGCGGTCAGGATTGTTAATTTTCAGGGCGCGTTCAATCGCCTTTATTTTAACTTCCATTACCTTGTCGTTAACAAGAGTTCCCCTGCCGGCCACCTCCTCGGCCGTATAACCGCCTATGGCGGCAAAAATTGCACTGCTGGGAGTTGTGTTGCCGATCCCCATGTCCCCTGTGGCCAGCAGGGTTGCTCCCCGTTCGATTTCATCCTGCGCCACCTGGATACCCACTTCCAGCGCTTTAACCGCTTCTTCCCTGGACATGGCCGGACCTGCCGCTATATTGCCGGCTCCCGCTTTCACCTTTCTCTGCAGCACGCCAGGAAAATCAACCGGAACTGCCACCCCCACATCAACCACCACGATCCTGGAGCCGGCATGTTTGGCCAGCACTCCGATCCCGGCTACTCCCTCAATAAAAGCGGGCAGCATCTGCGCCGTCACTTCCTGCGGCGCGACGCTGACACCTTCCTCGACCACACCGTGGTCGCCCGCCATGATTATTACTGCCTTTTCTCCTATTTGGGGGCGGGGATTACGTGTAATTCCCGCCAGCCGAACCGCCAACTCCTCAAGAATACCCAGACTGCCGGGTGGCTTGATCAGGCTGTCCAGCCTTTGCTGCGCCTTTTCCATGGCTGCCCGGTCAAGTTCTCCAATTTCACTCAGCGTCTTTTCAAGCAACATCTCCATTCCCCTTCCTTATTAATTGCTATAAAAAAAACCACAGCCTTAAACAGGCCGTGGACTTTTCCATCATCCTCCGGGGTTACCCTTTCACCGCGGGCATCTTCCAACAGGCAGGTCTCCTGGCTTCGTTCATTGTTCGCCGCGGCCTTCCCGCAATTTACTCAGTAAAAATGGCTCTCGGAGCCAGCCCCTTCATAAAGAGCCAACTTATACATACTGAGCTTATCACAGTGGCATTACCGCGGCAGACTCCCGGTAACAGTGGCGGGACCGCTCAGGATTTACACCTGATTCCCTATTCTCCCTTGCGGGCACCTGTCGGTTTCAATATTATTTATGATATTTTACTTCTTTAAGATGTATGATTTTCCTGCTAAAAAAAGATTAATCTTTATTAGTTTTGAAAAAATATCTGCTTTTAACTCTAAGATAAACACATATTTACGTAATTATTTAATTATTTGCCCACCAGCTCAAAACCCGGTCCAATGCGGCCGCCATTTCCGCACGTGTTACTACTTTTACAGGATTGAAATACCCCACGCTGACCTGAAGGATACCGGCGTCTGTTACACTGTTTACCGAACCCAGGGCGTAATCCGGGATTTTATTTAAGTCCTTGCAGGTCAACTGACTGTTTGATTCACCGAGTTTTAAAGCCCTGTCAATCATCACAGCCATTTCTGTCCTGGTTATCCCGGCGTCCGGCCTGAATGTACCGTCGGGATATCCGGTAATGACTCCCCGGTAGACTGCTTTTTCCACGGCCGGCCGGGCCCAATCGGGAACATAGTCGTTAAAGGAAGATGTTCTTTCCGGAACCGGCCATTTTAACGCGGACGCCAGCGCGTAGGCAAACTGCGCCCTGGTTACCGGCTGTTCCGGCGCGAACGTGCCATCAGGGAAACCTCCCAGCACCCCGCTGGCAGCCAGTCTTCCGATTGGCGGAGCAGCCCAGTGGCCGGCTAAATCTTTAAAGACCGGGGCAGACCGCTTATCATCAGCCAAAACCAGCCTGCCAAACCCCCATACCCTGGCGGAAATTGTCCTGATCGTCCCGTCTCCTTCAATTATGGCCGGCTGTTCCTGCCATTTTTTCGCATTGACGTCATATAACATTATTACCGGGCGGTGACTGAGCACATCCTTGCTGAACAGCCAGTTAACCCGCAAGGGATTGTTGAGATCGACTTCCCCCCCGTCAGACGGGTTTAAGGCTACCGCCCCAAGAACATTTATTCCCGAAGGAACGTCAGAGAAATTGGACTCGTAGCCAAGCCTCATATCCGCCCGTTCGGATGTGGTTCCGGCAGGAAACTGGACTTCAACCCAATCGTCCAATGTAACTTTAGAATCTTTTTTTGGGTTTACCTTAAGCTCCACCCAGGGCGGTTTGACAGTAACCGGCACAGAGGCTGTCAACCCCTGGAAAATCGCTTTTATTTGACCGGAAACAGTGTCCTGACCCGCGGTGAGCACTCCACCAACAATTTGTCCTACAGAGCTGTCGACGCTCCATTTAACATCCGCAGGTTTTATATCGAAGGTTTCTCCGCTGTATGTTTTCACTTTTAATGACAGTTGCGTGGACTTTCCTGGTTCAATTTTTACCGGATTGGGGCTTATAACCAGCGTTGAAATCATTTCCGGGCCGATGACCCTCACCGTGGCCGTCCCGCTCACAGCGCCCAGGGACGCGGTTATTGTCACGCTGCCGCTCTTGCCGGGTGTAAAAATATTGCTCTGAAAACTGCCGGCGCCGGCCGGTGCGGAAAATGTCACACCGCTTGAATATACCCGCGACGGGTTGAAATACTGGTCGTAACCACCCTTGACCTCAATTTTGCTGCTGGTGCCGGCCAGCATCACGCTGGGACCGCTGACACTCAGACCGGAAAGTATTCCCTGGGGGGCCAGCGAGAAAATACCTATGGCATCAGGCACACGCCGCTGAGCAGTCCCCTGAGGCCGGTTAACCAGGCTGGCGCTGAATTCTCCCAAATGGCGCGCCGCCATTGTTGTTGACCCTCCGCCGTCCAGGTTTACCGCCCTCCAGGCTCCAATTGAGATTAAAAAGCCTGCCAGCTCTTCCTGGGTCATGCCCACACTCAAGACTGTGCCGTCGGCCGCGGACTGCTTTTCAACAGCCACCAGGTAGAGCGTCTCCCCGTCTTTTGATATTCCCGCGGCTGTCCTGGCATGTCTGCCGGTTATGTTTTGGCTGAAGTAAGACGGCAGATGTCCGTCCTGAACCAGTAAGGCCTGTCCGCCCACGGCTGCGAAAAGATCGCTGCCCCCGGGCTCCACTGTATATTTGTAGCTGACTTTTGAACCTGGCTTCAGGTTCTCCTTAATAAATTTAGCCGCCTGCCCGTGCCCTTTTAAAATGTAACCGTTAGCCGGTATGGCCACCCCCGGCTGATCAGTTAAAATTCGCTTTACCACACCGTTCTCCACGACTGCTTCCACTACCCCGGTAAGATTGGGCAACTTGCCCCTGCTGGTCGTACCCCAGAGTGTATTATAAAGGTTCAGGGTATCAGTGTCGGAAGAGGCGTCAGAAATCAACAGGTACCCGGGTTTATTGATCCCGGCCAGGGGAAAGCTCTTACCATTTGCGGCTGTAACCTTGCCGCTGAAACTAAACAACTCAATCAGCGGAGTTTTATCAGCGGTAAGCCCGAAGCCATACATGTCTTTCCTTTGGGCGGGGCTTTCCACCAGCTTGCCGCCCTGATAAGCCAGGCCTATGGTACGCCCGCTCTCATTCATTTGGAAAAAATCGCCGTTTATTGCAGCCACGGCTCCGGTACGTTTGGCCATCTCCGTAACTGTCTGGTTACTATTAAGAGTGCCGTCTCCGCCGATAATTGTATCTACTTTCAGATAGGGATCGCTTAAATCGGCTTTAAGAACATAAACATTGAGCGGTCCCCCGTCCGTATTCATCCGTATTGTCTGAAGAGTCGCACCACGGGTGATAATTTCTTCACCGCTTGTTTTAGAGATGACCTGATAAGCTCCCGACTGTAAAGGAGTTAAAAGATATATCGTTGTAAAGGCTACTAAAATACTCAACCACAGGAGCACTGCGGGGCACTTTTTGCGTGCCATTATTTCCTCTTTTATGTCTTTTTTCATTACATGGTTCAAGATAAACACACCTCCAAATATTAAATACGCAAGAAAATTTTTAATTTAAAGGAAAAAACATTCATGCCCTTAATTATAAACTAATTGAAATAAACACTCAATGTGACATAAGCCGGCATAATAACCAAAAAAGTTATATGACTGCCAATTAAATACTTTAGCATCATATAACTTAAAGTTTCAAAAAGCTACTTTTAAAATTGCTGCCGTTATTTATAAAGTCTTTTCAGGCCGGCCACGATAAAAACCCGCAGCAGCTGCGGGTTTATTGATTCAAACGTTAAACCTGAAATTTATTATGTCGCCGTCTTCGACAATGTAATCCTTGCCCTCCAGGCGGCTCAGACCTTTTTCTTTGACTTTGGCCATGCCGCCGAGGCTCTCCAGGTCGCCGTATTTAACTACTTCAGCCCTGATAAACCCTCTTTCGATGTCTGAGTGTATCTTCCCCGCCGCCGACCTGGCATCGGTGTCCCTCCGGATAGTCCAGGCTTTCACCTCGTCGGGGCCCACAGTAAGAAACGAGATCAGCCCCAGGTAATCATATGCCGCCCGCGCCAGGCGGTCGATCCCGGACTCGCCGATACCCAGGTCCGCCATAAATAACTCCCTGTCCTCAGCCGGCAGCTGGCTGATTTCCATTTCTATTTTGCCGCATATCTCCAGGTAAGGCATGCCGCGCTCGCCGGCGTAAACTTCGACCTGTTCTTTGCCGGGATAGGATTTTAACTTGAACTGCTGCTCATCCGTGTTAATAACCAGTAAAATAGGCTTTTCGGTAAGGAAACTGTAATTTCTCAGCACGTTTTTTTCGCTTTCGTTTAAGTCAAGCTGACCGATAGAAATCTCATTTTCCAGGGCGTTCAAACATTTTTCCAGGACTTCAAGCTCAAGGACGTTCTCTTTTTTTACCTTTTTACCGCTCTTAATTCTTTCGATCCTCTTCTCAATGATCTCCATGTCAGCTAAAAGGAGTTCCATGTTTATAGTTTCAATATCGCGCAGGGGATTTATCTCACCGCTTACATGGGGCACGTCCTCGTTGGCGAAAGCCCGCACAATATGAGCCAGCATGTCCACGTTTCTGATTGAATTTAAAAACTGGTTGCCCACACCCTGCCCCTGGCTCGAACCCTGGACCAGCCCGGGCACATCGCTGAACTGGATCATGGCGTGGGTGGTCTTGCGCGGCTTGTACATGGCGCTCAGAAAGTCAACCCTGGGGTCAGCCACAACTGCCGCCCTGCTGTTTGTTTCGGTCTTTCCGGTCAGGAAATTCGATGTCTCGGCGTCAGCGCCGGTCAACAGGTTAAAAATAGTAGTTTTACCCACCATGGGCAGCCCGATTAAACCACAATTAAGATTCATTATTATCACCCGTTATAGTAGTTTACCACCAAAAAGTGGTTATGCAAAAAGGTATTTTTAGATCGAGTTAACATCTATTGTCTTTTTCTGTGGATTAGAAGTTACAGTTAAATAGAGCCAGCCATTTTCTTCAGACGACTTTACATCGCTATCCATAACAATTTTGCTTTCCTCCCCGACATAGACGGCGACAGTAATATCTTTCAGCCCCTCAGGGTTTTCAAGTTCGATGGAGTAGTCGTTGTCCGCCTTTTTTATCTCCCATTTCGTTTTTGAATAACGGTTCAAATAGTCAGCAAACTGGCTCATGGTGGCTATCTTTATTCGACCCGCGCTTTGCTCGGCCAGGGCTTTTTCTTCCAGGGACCTTATTGCTTCCATGCAAAAACGGGTGTCGGACGGGTGAGTGTAAAACATCCTGATCACCTTCTCTTCAGCCGAAAAATCAATTAAATCCTCTACCCACTGCCGCACTTCTTCCTCCGGCACATGTCCTCTTTCCATCTCCTCAAAACAAGCATGCTGGCGATATGGGGTAATGGGGAAAGCCCATAAATTCTGGCTGCCCATACTGTCATACATGCGCGGGTGAGAGGGACTTGAGCCCGAGTCCCCGGCATAGTAATAGGAATTTACACCCATTTCCTCCAGTTTACTGTCTACCCAGAAGGGATGGTTTCCGCCAGGCGCGCTGTATTCACGTACCTTTTTACCTGTCACGGCCTCCAGCGCCAGGGAGTTCCAATCCAGGAGCTGAAACGCTTTATCCCGGGGCAGGTATTGAAGATTATAAGCAAAAAAGTTATGGATCCACCCGCCGTGGGAGCCGATTTCACCGTAGTTTTGGAGCACTTCCAAAATTGGCCGTCCCCTGTATTCACTTTCTGCATAGAAACCCATGTTATCACCGAGATTGTATGTATCAGGCCCTGCTGTAATATGGATTGATAACGGCATGTCGCTGTTAAAAAGGCCCTGCATCAACATTACCGTCAACGCCTTGAAATAAGCGCCGCTGCATAAGTGCAGGTTGAAGACAAAACCGCCCATGCCGTCCGGGCTGTTAACCAGGCGGGGAACTTTCGCCTGATCAATCAGAAATGTGCGCAGGACAGACCTGGGCAGGAGGTCATCGGACCTTAGTTTGCATTTGGCCAGGGGGACATTGGCGTAAAGCGCGCTACCCCCGCTGTCGAAACTTTTTACTGTTAAAACGGGAACCTCGGCGCCGTCATTCCGGTCAAAAGCCGCTACCTGTGCGTCAACATTTAACGCCCTGGTATGATCAAATTTTAGTCTTCCGTAAGAATAAGTGCCGTAAGCGTTTTCCCTGTCAAGTTTCCCGGGTGTAATCCCCCATTGCACGCCTGTATCCTGATCGTTAAAATACAGGCAGCCGGAATAGGTGGATATCACTCCATCAGCTGAAGGCATATTGTATTTTACTCCCAACAAGTCCGCCAATAAAGGCGCGGGCTGCCGGGCGCCGCCCGGAATTACCGTGGCGGGGTCCATGGAAAAAAGCGCGAAGCCGCCCTGGTCCCTGACATAAGAAGCTATAATATCTGCTGTTTCCCGGGACATCGCTGAATTAATGACTTCAGGCGCCACAATGGCCTGGTAGCGCCCCTTGAGCTCTCCCGGGGCATACCCCGTCAGTTCAGCCGGGGTTACAACCCGGAAGGGGAATCCCTCTTCATTGAGAATTTGCTCATAAACCGCCAGGATTTGTTTGTCCTGCTCCGAACGCACGTCTCCGGCCAGCAGGGCGACCTGGATCAGCCTGTTAGGCTCCGCCCAGGAATAATGCAGAAACAGGGTCATAGCCAGTAAAATTGTAAACATTGCGGCGCCGGCCACGGCAAAATAAGTGATTTTTCTTTGGCTCATACCGTAGTTCAACCTTCTTGAAAATAAAGTTCAGCACACCCAGAACATTTTACCTGATAGCCGCTGAATTGTAAAACTATATCAAAAACCACCTTCAAAAATTTAAATTCTTATTCAGCGCAATTATTAGCCTTGTTGGCGCTGCTCAAACATCTGCCCGCTTTACTTCCAGGCCCGGTTTTCCCCAGAGGAGGCGCATCACAGGCCCTGCATTCTCAGGTTCACCGCTGGTAAAAAATGATTCGCCGCCATCCTGTTTACAGTAAGCCGCCAGATCGTTTTTTTCCAGTACCCGGGCCACCTGCCTGGCCACCCCTTCCCCGCTGTCGATTACTCTTATATTGCTGCCTGCCAGCCTTTCAACAACCGGCCTGAGAAAAGGATAATGAGTACAGCCCAGAATTATCGTATCCACTCCCCTGGCCAGCAGCTTATCCAGGTAGCCGCCGACCAGAGCCTCGGTTTCTTTGTTGTCCCACCTGCCGGACTCAACCACTTCCACTAATCCGGGACATGGCTGTGTGTATATCTCCAATCCGTCTCCGAACCTTTTCACCAGTGAGTCAAACCTTTCCCCCGCCAGGGTAACCCCGGTAGCAATTACTCCTATCCTGCCATTAACAGTTGCATGTGCCGCGGGCTTTACCGCGGGTTCCACCCCGATCACGGGTATGCTGTATTTTTCGCGCACTGCGTCAAGAGCGGCGATTGACGTTGTATTGCTGGCGATCACTATTAATTTGACTTTCATCTCAATCAAAAAATCACATATGGCAAAAGCCCTGCCCCGTATTAATTCAACCGGCTTTACTCCGTAAGGGCAGTAGGCCGAGTCTGCAAAATAAACAAGGTCCTCCGCCGGCAGCAGGCGGCGCACCTCTTTCATTACCGAAAGCCCGCCGACGCCTGAATCAAAGAACCCTATCGGATTGTTATTTGACATATAAACACCTCATATGTAAATCCGCAATCTTTACAAAGTATAAAAACCCTCCTTTATAAGTTTATACGGAAGGGCTCACTTTCCTTCACAGAATATAATTAATACCATAAAAAAACCCCCGTCCGGGGGCTTAAGTTACACCTGGTGGTGATAGATTTCGTTTCCTCCCACCGGCCGGTAGATCGGTATATAATCATACCCCCGGTCAACTTCCACGATTTTCTCTTCCTCAACGGACTTGAGGATATCAAATACCATTTTGGCGTCACCAAACTCCATTTCCGGCGTCACCGATATCTGCTCTTTGCCTGTCGCAGCATTATAGAAATTAAGCAGTTCATTGTAATAGCCGCGCTGGGGAGTGTAGGGGATAAGCTCGTGAGTTCCGTCATTATGAGCGACATTTATGACCCCGCAGTCTCTTTCTTCCAGATAAATCATCCCCCCCGTGCCAAATATGCGCAGACCGATCAGGGGCCGCTGCATTTCTTTTCCCGCAGAGAAAAATGAGAATGTACCCGTGACGCCGCTTTTAAATAAAATGTTAACGCAGACAACCGAATAAGGCGAGAAATCCATTGGCTGTTCCCGGCCAAAACCCTGCAGCTTATCTACAGCTCCGAAAATATGCCTCAGCGCGGCAAGATCGTGGACGCCGGTATCAAGCAAAGCGCCACCGGTAAATTCCGGATACTGGCGCCACTCCCTGGCAGGAAACTTATTCTTTAACATATCTTCCGGGAAATTTACAACCCTGTTCTGAATAAAATAAAGAACATCTCCAACCTTTTTTGTCCTGACCATATCTCTAATCATATCAATTTCTTCGTTGTAGCGGTAATTTTCTGCAATCATAACCGGAATACCGTATTTTCTCGGCAGTTCAGCATGGGCCCTGGCCTGCCTGAGATTTGGAGCGAGAGGTTTCTCACAAATGATAGGCTTCCTCGCTATGGAGGCAACCGCGTCTGTAACCTCGTAATTTTTTTCAATCGGGACCATGATATCAAATAGATCAATATCTTTTCTGGCAGCCATCTCTCTGAAGTCAGTATAGACATTTTGCGGATCGATGCCAATTTTTTGCGCCCAGGATTCAGCTTTAAACCGATCGACGTCGCAGATAGCTACTATTTCATATTTATCCGACAGTTCCTGGAAAGCCGGGTAATGCAGTTTCTCAAAAGCCATACCGCTTCCAATGATGCCCACGCGCAGTCTGTTCAAATCCTTTCCCTCCATAATTTATTTCGTGTTAGTATGTGAACCGGCGGAAAAAATATACTCAAAAAGCCCGTCCTGTTAAAGGTGATGCTTCTGAATATAAAGAACTATTTAACAAAAATACTATGCAACCTTAAATGCCAAATATATGAAATGGAACTGGAGGGTTTTTCGTGTTAAAGGACTTTCAACTGGTAGGGCGGGATCTCTTTCTGGCGGGCTTGAACAACTCGCACAGCGGTAACATGAGTGTCCGCCATGGAAACCGGATCTTAATCACCAGAAAGGGTTCCATGTTAGGCTGCCTGGAGGAAAGGGACCTGATAGAAACCGGGCTGACCATCAATGACGGCAATACTGTTTTGGCTTCCACTGAAATTGGAGTGCACCGGGCCATTTTTAAAGGTACCGGCGCGCTGGCGATTGTCCATGCCCACCCGGTGCATGCCATCAGCCTCTCTTTGTTGGAAGACGTTATTATTCCGGTAGATTCTGAGGGAGCCTACCTGTTGGATAGGATACCGGTTTTGGATGTAAAATGTACAATTGGTTCGCCGGAGGTGGAAGAAAAGCTGCCAGCTTTATTAAGAGACCATAAGATAGCTTTGGTGCGGGGACACGGCAGCTTTGCGTCTGGCCAAACACTGGAGGAGGCTTACCACTGGACGTCCTGTCTTGAAAATGTGTGCCGGATTATCTATATTACTCGCACCTTGATAAAAAAAGATAAAGATAAGCGAACGGGAAATATATAACCGGTTGGGAGTGAAAATGCAATGAATATCTTTGAAAATATTAAAAGCCTGCTTGGCGGCAACATTACTGTTCATCAGGATTTTATAAACAAGGTTATTAAAGAATCGATTGCGGACAACAAGGTTGTGCGGGAAATAGTCCTGTCTGTTAAAGAAGGATTAATTGACGCCGGGGTTGAGCTTATGGCGGGCGAGACAACTGTCAGTCTTAAACTTGAGCTGTCCCTGGGGAAATATGAATTCAACAGGACAAACCGCATTATTGAGCTGATACTGGTCAACCCGGTCTCTATAAAGTTTTATGGTGTAAATATTAAGACAAAACTGGCCGCGGAGCTTGACAGGACGGCGGCAATAAGCTCAGGGGCGCCGGAAGGTTTGATTGACATGTTCGGCTATTTAACAATAAATGAAGACAGGTTTATTCTTGATTTTAATAAAATGCCCGGCTTCAACCAGGCTCTGCAGAACAAGCTGGGGTTCCTTTTAAACAACCTGGAAATCATCAAACTGGACCTGCAAAACGAAAACATTGTAGTTCACCCGTCGATAAAATTTTTTTAAAAAAAACCCGCCGCAAGGCGGGTTTTTGCTCCTAGTAGTTTTCGCACCTTACTTCAAAATATGCCTGGGGGTGCGCGCAGGTGGGACACAACTCCGGCGCTTCTTGGCCGGTATAGATATGCCCGCAGTTTCTGCACTTCCACTGAATTTCCTGATCCTTTTTAAAGACAGTCCCGTTTTTAAGGTTATCGAGCAAAGCCAGG
>CAZPXL010000012.1:13064-18486 GCA_964591005.1 uncultured Eubacteriales bacterium | reverse complement strand
CGCTGGACGGCGTACTGCACCGCCGTGCCGGTCTTAATGATAAAAGCCCAGTCGCTGCTCTGGGCCAGCAGCAATTCCCTGGCCGCCTGGTTCAGGGAGCGGCGCACAACGCCCCCGGCGTTCGGATACAGGTCAGCCAGGTCAACCATAGTTGTCTCCGCCCGGTGCAGGTGCCTGTATATCCAATCATTACTGGGGTTCAGCCATACCTCGTTGTATCCCCCTTCTCCCCAGCTGGAAGCTGCCAGGTCGACAACCTGGTTGTCAAAATAATTCCCGAGATAAGCGGCTGGAGTTGACATTTTCACCCCAAAATCTCCGGAATTTATGGCACGGCAAAAATGTTCCAGCCAGAGCGGTCCCTCGTACCACCAATGGCCGAAAAGCTCCGCGTCATAGGGTGCGACGACGATTGGACCGCGGTCCATCCACCCGGACAGAGACTTGACCTGAAGCTCCCTCTTGCGCGCAAAATCCCTGGCGTCCTCGGCGGCTTTTTGTTCGGCGATTTCCGGCCGGTAAGGCTCCTTGTGATCCCCCTGCCCGGTAATGCGAAAATACTTCAGTCCTGTATCACAGCGGATATTGCCTCCCGGCAGGCAGGGCGCCAGGTAATTTAAATCCAGGTCAAAGCCGATATCCCGGTAAAACTCACGGTAATAGGGATTTCCGGGATAGCCAGCATGCCTGTCCCAGACCTGCCGCGAACTCTCCGGGTCACGGCCGAAAGCGGCCACACCGGAGCGGCAGTAAACGGGCGCGTAGACACCATAGCGGGGAACCGGGTTAGAAAGGTTTATACCGTGTGCTTCAACAAAAAAATAACGGAGCCCAAATTCTTTTAGTATCTCATCCAGCCCGGGAACATAGGCGCACTCCGGCAGCCAGATACCGGCCGGCGGCCTGCCGAAGTTTTTAAAATACTGTTCCACGGCAATCTGCACCTGTACCCGCCTGGCTTCCCGCCTCATAATTAACGGAAGGTAGCCGTGGGTCGCGCATGACGTTATCACTTCAAGGACACCCAAGGCCTGGAGGCTCTGGATCGGCAGAATCAAGTTACCGCCGTAATCGTTTTCAAATAAGCGGCGCAGCTCATTTAAACGGTTAAAATACATTACGGCCACATTTCTGAAATCCTGGTTGTTTTTATTCCTTTCCATCTCGGCTTCAGCCAACTGGATCAGCCTGCCGATATGCCGCAGGTATCTTTCCTGTAATAACTGGTCATTGAGCATGCTGATCAGCGGCGGTGACAGGGAAAGGGTGATCTTGAAGTCCACCCCTTCTTTAACCATTCTTTCAAAAGACCTGATTAAGGGTATATAGCACTCGGTAATGGCCTCAAAAAGCCATCGTTCCTCCATTATTCCCGGGTCTTCCGGGTGGCGTATATATGGCAGGTGAGCGTGCAGAACCAGAGCGAAATATCCTTCCGTCACAATCCCTTCCCCCCTGAAAAAATAAATCCATGCTACAATTATAGCATGGAAAAATGTTCAAGCTGTAACTTATTTTACTTCCGCGCACTGGCTGCAGATGCCGAAAATCTTGAGCTGGTGGTCAGTTATAGTGAAATTGTAATTCCTCCTCACACGGTCTTCAAGTTCATCCAGAAGGTCTTCATTAACTTCTATGATAGTGCCGCATTTGGTGCAAATCAGGTGATGATGGTGGTGATGGTCTTCGCCTTCTTCCGCGCCGATCTCGTAACGCCTGCGCCCGTCTCCGAAATCAATCTTATGAACAAGGCCAAATTCCTGAAAAAGCTCTAAAGCCCTGTAAACCGTCGCCAGCCCCACATCGGCGACTTCACGCTTGACCAGGTTATATACTTCTTCGGCGCTCAGATGTTTATCCTTGTTTTCAAGGAGTACTTTTAAAATCAGCTTACGGCGTGTGGTGAGTTTGGACTCTTTAGCCCTTAGTTTTTCACCGACTTCAGAAATAACTTTTTTCAAATTGACACCACCATTCGGGCTTTTTTAGAATTTAACGCCCCTTTGTCAACGGCCGGTTGATGTGCCCATAATGATACGGTTTATTGTATTCCGTCTGCTTAATTGTAATAATAATTCCTGCGGTTTTTTATGATCAGCCGCCTTCGCCTGATATCATTATAACAAAGGAATAGAAACACCGCCAAAGCAAACGCTGTTGAGACCAGCAGCCAAAACCACCACTGGGACGTCGTTTTCCTTTTTAAATCATCCCGCAGGACCAGGTCTACCCTGCCCAGTTCCCCGCCGTCCGCGTAAAAAACCAGTTCTCCCGCTTTACTGCCTGCCCCTGCGGGAGCTTTAAGTTTTTCATTGAGCACAGCATCACAGGTGATTTCAGGCAGCCCTCCCACGGGAAAATTATATTTTAGTATCCCTGCAGTTATAACAGGCGCATTTTTTAGTATTCCATGTTTAACCGGAACATCAGCGGTGTATTTACCCGCCTCAGTCAATGTAACTGTTTTGAACTCCGTAAAGCCGTAATCCAGAAGTGACGTTGAGTCAGACCAGATATTTGTTCCTTCACTTTTCATCACAACAGATATTAATTCCCTGCCATCCCTGACGGCGGCAGCGACCAGGCACTGCCCCGCATCGTCGGTATAACCGGTCTTAACTCCGATGGCCCCGTCATAATTCCACAGCATTTTGTTATGGTTGCCGAGAAAAGTCTGGGCTTCGGGATCATTTCTCTCGATGGTCTGTATTTTAGTGGCGACGATATCTCTGAACTTCGCATTTCTCATAGCATAGCGGGTGATCAGGGCCATATCGCGGGCGGTACTGTAATGGTCGGGGTCGGGAAGCCCGTTCGGGTTGTTGAAATGAGTGTTTACAGCACCGATCTCAGCGGCCTTTTTGTTCATCATCCGGGCAAATCCATCGACAGAACCGCCTAAATGACACGCGATAGCCACCGCGGAATCATTTCCTGAATTTAGCATCAGCGCGTAAATCAAATCACCGAGGGAAATTTGCTCACCCTCCTGCAGCCCGATGGCCGACCCTTCAACAATACTGGCCTCCAGCGGTATTGTAACTTTATCATTAATTCTGCCGCTCTCCAGTGCTATTATCGCCGTAAGTATTTTGGTGGTACTTGCGGGATACATCCTCACCTCTGAATTCTTTTCAAAAAGCAGCTGCCCGTTTGTGAAATCCATGAGCACGGCCGCCTCTCCTGTTAATGCCGGAGCAGCAGCGGCGACGGTCATGGGACCAGCAATCAGCAAAATTGAAAATATTGTCAGGGTTACCCAAAGAACTGTCTTGAACTGCATATTTCACCTTACTTCATAATTATTTAGAGGAATATATCAGTCAAGAGGTATTATAACATATTGGCCTGTTCCAAGCCTAGACAGCCTTTAGTTAAGGTTATCGCTTGATTTGCGGAAGGGCGGCAGCCTGACAAAGGCCAGCAGCAATGCCGTGGCCGCGATAATCAGGCCGGACAGCAACGGTATCTGCAGGTAGCCAAACCTGATAAAGTACTCCAGCACGCGGGTTGCGCCGCCGCCGATAAGAAAAGCCAGGCAAAATATAGTTAGCCATATCAGTATGCCTTCACGCCAACCGCGCTCCTTAAAAATTACCATGGTTGAAGCAATGCAGGGCACTGTAAGGGATAGTGTCAGCAGAATGACAAAATTTTGCAGGGGCTGCATCTGCAGGTTAAAAATAACTGCAGCGCCGAACTCCTTCCTGATGAAGCCCATGATTAAAATATCGGCCACTTCCTGAGGTAAGTGCAGCCAGCTGACAGTTACCGGCGCCAATAGCTTCCTTAAACCATTTAAAAGACCCGTCACCTCCAGGAGCCCCAGGAAAAGCGTCCCCCCGGCAAAGATCGGGAAAGCTTCTTTGATAAACTGGTATGATCTGTTCCATGTTTTTGTTGCAATATTTCCTAATTTAGGCAGACGAAGCGGAGGCAGCTCAATCAGCAGGGGAGATATAGCGCCGGGTAAAAAGCGGCTCAGCAGGGTTCCAGCGCAAACCAAAACACAAAAAACCAAAATAATGAATAAAACCATGTAAGATGCGCCCTGACTCGCGAGAATGGCAATTATAATCGCCAGCTGCGCGGAGCAAGGCACACAAAGCGCCAGGAGAAATATGGCAATGCGTCGTTCCCTGTCGGTAGGCAGCAGCCTGGTCGAAATGAGAGCCATGGTGACGCAGCCGAAACCCAGGATCAGGGGAATAACGGCCTGTCCGTTCAGTCCGATGCCGGCTAACGTACGGTCAACCAAGGTAGCTATCCTGGGAAGGTAACCTGTATCTTCGAGAATGGAAAGCACCAAAAAAATTCCCAGCACCAGTGGCAGTAAAAGCCCGATTAAATAGGTTACGGTCATGGTTAGAACGCCGTACTGGCCGGCAAGGAGTTTGAACACAACTGATTCTGGCTGCGTAAAAACAGCCAGCAGGGAGCGGATTGCCGGCTCATAATAACCGCTCATGATCTCCCCGGTGCTGTCCACAACATATCCGGCAAGATATACTCCGATTAATTCATAAACAGCCCATAGTGTTAACGCCAGGAGCGGAAAACCGGTAACCGGCCTGAGCATCCACCGGCCGAGTTTGGACGCAAAACTTGATTCCCCGCCGGTTTCCCTGATTACCTGAGAAACAATATGATTGACCCTTTCCCGACGTTCGAGGTATAAAGCCTCCCTCCCGGTCCCCGGGGCCATACCGTATTTTTCACTGATGGTTTGATCCCCTTCCAGGATTAAAAGAGCTTCTCCCCTGCCGGCCGGCGGGTGTATATTCTGAATCTTCTCCTGTAAAGAAGGAATAACAATACCTGTACGGGCTGATTTTAACTTTTTTCTCAAATCAGCCATGCCAACGCCCCGTTCCGCTATCATAGAGATGACGGGGACTCCGAGCATTTTCTCCAGCAGTGGAATATTGATCCTTATACCTTCACGTTTAGCGTCATCGATCATGTTAAGAACTACAACTATAGGAATACCCATGTCGATAATCTGCTGGGTTAAAAATAAATCCTGTTCCAGGTGGACGGCATTTATAACATTCACCACGATATCCGCGGCTAAAATGATATCCCTGGTGATCATTTCCTCTTCGCTGAACGATGAGACGCCATAAACCCCGGGCGTGTCAATCAAAACATCGCTGCCCAAGCGACCGCAGGCCATGTTCAGAGTAGTCCCGGGGTAATTTGAAACATCCATATAAAGGCCGGTAAGAGCGTTGAATATAACTGATTTGCCGACATTAGGATTCCCGGCCAGTACTATTTTATCGCCACTGGCCGGGATAATTTCGTTTTTGCTTGATTTATCCAAACAATGTGTCACCACCGGTTATATTTGTTGCGGCGCGGAAAATTCGCCAGTATTTTTAAAGGGACAGAATAAAATTTTTTGTGTAATAAGCTTGTA
>CAZPXL010000012.1:0-13054 GCA_964591005.1 uncultured Eubacteriales bacterium | reverse complement strand
GCCAGGTTCCTGCCGATGGCTATCTCCTGCTTGTTCCTGGCAACAACAACCGGTCCCGCCGGCACAACCTCCCGGCAAGTTATTACAGCCCCCTCAGATATGCCGAGGCGAAGAGCCTGAACCCGGATTAGTTTATTGGGAATGGAGGTAATTCTAATTACCTGCCCTTTTCTGGCTTCATCCAGATTCACTGTCTTCCCCCCATATCTATTGCGGCAAAATGATAAAGATAACCGTTCTCATTTTTCAATTTTAATTATATGGAAGGATAAAAGAAATATCAACAATAATTTTGGTCAAAATGAGACAAAATATGATAAACAAAAACAGGAGGGTTAAATATGACAAATATCGATGCCAAGGGAATGAAGGCAGCGGAACTCACGGAAGAACAGCTCGCTGAACTGCACCGGGCCGAACAAAAAATGAACAACACGGGAAATAATAAAGAAATATATCTCCTGGCTGTATCAAGATAAAAAAACCGGGGGCTTCATGCCCCCTTAAAACTCCAAAATTTAAAACATATTTCACATGATTTACAAGATTAATCGGATTTTACAAGATTAATCGGATTTTACAAGATTTAAGTATTCTTTTTAATTTATATAACATTTCTTTCTAGAATTTTTTAAAATCCTGTTAATCTTTTTAAATCTTGTTAATCCTGTGAAAATCGTTCTTGCCTTTTAGAAAAACTTGGCTCTTATCGTTTCCCATAAGGAGGGGTCCTCAAAACCGAGCCGCCAGAGGGCTATGCCGGCAATACCGTAGTTGTTGGCCAAATCGAGTTTAATCCTCAGGCTGTACTTGTTTTCGAACCACACTTCGTGTTTAACCCCTTTTTCATAGTAAACCAGGTACGGCGATGAGTAGTAGTCGTTCCACCTGACCCACGGGTACTTCGAGGTAAGCTCGGCGGTTTTGTTCCAGCGAACCGTGGTGTTGCCGGCGGCAGACCAGTTGTACCCGTAAGCCGGAATACCCATTAAAATTTTTTCCCGGGGAATTGTTTTTATCGAGTAGTCCAAAACCTTCTGGACCCAGGGAAGTGAAGCGACGGGCCCGGGGGCGCCGCCCTTCCAGTGCTCATCGTAAGTCATCAGGGCCACCAAATCCGCTGTTTTGCCTATGGTACGGTAATCATAGGCGCCGTTCCAGGAATTAAACGGGTTGTCCGCTGTCTTGGCGGGAATGGAAACAGTTAGAAGATAACCGTAGGGCTTGAACATCTGCTTTAATTCAGCCAGAAATTTATTATAAAAAGCCCTATCGCCCGGCGGCACTCCCTCCAGATCTATATTAACCCCGTCAAACCCATTCCCTTTTACAATTGACAGTATGTTCCGTTCCAAATTTTTTCTGTTTTTTTCAACTGACAGCACCTGGTGGGCAGTCTGGGCCATGTTATAGCCGCCCATGTTGTGGACCAGCGCCAGTGTCCTGATATTGTTGTTCTCAGCAAGCTTCAAACCCTGACTGACTGGCTGACCGGCTGTTAAATTACCTTTTGCATCTACCAGGTAATTAAAAAACGCCACATTATCAATTAAGGAACTATTCTTTGAAAGCGAATTGTATGAAAGCTTGTCCCCGGCGTAATCCTCGGCATAATACCCCAAAACGATTTTTTTAGTTTTTGTTTTGTCATATGCTTCGGCTTTTTCACCAAAACAGTACGTAGATAAATAAATTAAAGACACAACAAAAACGATTATGAAACATAAACGCTTGCTATTTTTCATTTCTTCTCCCTTTATTATAAAAATTTTCTTGTCAACAATGATAACATCTATTTTATGCCCTTGATAGAAGTCCTTTGCTGCCAATTATGGAACACTTATCATTTTTATGCATAAAGAGGAATTCCCAATGTTAATTACTTTTGACAAACCCTCCACAGTAAAAATAAGCGATATTCCCTAAAAAATGTTTCCCTCCCCGCGCCATAGTGTATAATATTGTATGATACTCACCAGATCTTTTACAGTTAAGGGAGCTGCTCCAGGTTATTGCATGAGCTGAAAATAATCCTCACCTCAAAAAAAGAACTCGGCCTGATACTGGTCCTTTTGTTAATGGAATTCACAAGGGGGGCTTTTTTTCTTACCTTCCTGCCGCTTTACGCCGTAAATTATTTAGGGATTTCTATCGCGGCGGCCGGGCTGGCGGTATCCGCCCACTACCTGGCGGAAACACTGTTTAAAGGAGCAGCCGGCTGGCAGCTTGACCGCAAGGGCTACCCGGTTTTACTCCTGGGGATGTTTTTGGGTCTGGCGGCGCTTTTTATCATGAAGTACTCTGCCTCTCCCGTTGTTTTAACGCTTGGCTCAGCTTTTTTCGGGCTGGCTGTTTCCCCGGTCTGGCTGGCTGTAATCAGCGGGGTGGCGCCGGTGCAGCTGAAAGAGCGGGCTACCCGCATGGGGCTTATTTTCGCCGTGTGGCTTATGGGCGGCGGCGGCGGCCCGGTAATTATAAACTTTTTTATTTCACGAAATTACGACCTGGCTTTCTGGCTGCTGATAGCACTCTGGGGGTGCGCCCTGGTTGTAACCTTATTGATGATCCCGTTAACAAATCATAAAACAGGTGAAAGTTCAGGCTTTTCATTCTGGAAAGAAGTCTCCCTGATGGCGCAAAACCAGGCAGTAAAGAAAATACTTTTACCGGGCATGTTTCTGCAAACCATGACCGGCGGGCTTCTGCTTCCCCTGCTTCCCCTGTACGCCCAGGACCAGATCGGGCTCAGCCCGAACCAGTATGCCGTTCTTCTGCTAGCCGGCGGGGCTGCCGCGGCTGTTTCTTTCCTGCCGATGGGACGCCTGGCCGACAGCCTCAGGCTCAAAACCCTGCTGGGCTGTGGATTTGCCATGAGCGCGATATCCCTGGCTCTTTTCTCAATTGCCCGTGAACCGCTGAGCGCCTATTTATTAGCCGCGCTGGTAGGGTTCTCATACGCGGTGGTCCTCCCGGCCTGGAACAACCTCCTGGCGAAGGTGATTTCTCCTGAAAGGCAGGCCACCGGGTGGGGTGTTTTTTCAACCATTGAGGGCATGGGAATTGCAGTTGGGCCGGCTCTTGGCGGAATACTGGCCAAGACCTATGGGCTTTCAGCCACTTTGGTTTTGAGCACTGTACTGCTGGCAATAATGTCTTGTTTCTATTTTATCTACCCAGTTGAGAAAGTTCTAACCGGAGCGGGCAAATAACTTAAAAAGAGGTTTCTCCATGGAAACTTCCCTATTCATTAAAATAATATTTTTATCTGTATTTATTTACTCCCTGGCGCCCACAGCCCTTATCCGTCTCGGACATGTTGGAGCCGTGGCACGGGCGGCCAGGGGTCAAGGCAGGGTCGCCCTTACCTTCGACGACGGGCCGGACCCAAAATACACTCCGCAAATACTTGATATACTTAACAGGTACCAGGCCAAGGCCTGTTTCTTTGTTGTCGGCTCGAAAGTCCGGGAATACCCGGAGCTGACCAGACAAATCCTGCGGGCGGGGCATGCCATCGGCAATCATGGGTTCACGCACAAAGCGGTCTGGCTGCTCAGCCCCCGGGCGACCAGGAGGGAAATTACCGATACCAATCTGGCCATAGAAGAGCTGACCGGCCAGAAGACAATATATTGCCGCCCGGCATGGGGACTTTTCAACCTTTTTTCAATCTGTTACTGCTGGCTGAAAGGCTTGAAGGTAATTCTCTGGACTTATATGAGCTGGGACTGGACAAAAAAAGCCACGCCGGACAGCATCTGCCGCAAGGTGCTGGGCCGGGTCAAGGACGGGTCTATCATAATTCTTCACGACAGCGATTCCGCCCCCGGGGCTGCCAAGGGCAGCCCCGCCCAGGTAGTGGAAGCGCTGCCGCGCATCCTGGACGGACTTGAGCAGAAAGGCCTGCAGGTAACTCCAATGGAAGAAATTATTAACAGCAAGAAAAAGCTTACCTTGAGAAAGCTTTTTCAGCGACTCTGGAGCTCTGTGGACGTGCTGGTGCGCCGGCTGTCAGGAATAACAGACATGCCCGGCAGCAAGATCTGGAGAATAGCCCTGCGCCGTTACCGCGGCGGTGAATGGACCATGCACGACGGCACAGTGCTGAAGCCCGGTGATCAATACCTTGAGCTCCACGTAAACAACGACCGGTACATGGCCCTGATCGACGAAAATATGTCTGTTGAGCGGGCCTCCATCATCGCTATGCGGGAAGTTTTAAACGGGCTGCCGCAGCTGGCGGAATACCTGAACAGCGATAAGAAACTCGAAAGTGTTAACGTTGCCATGGGGATCACTATCCTGCACCGGGGCCTGGGGCGAATCGGCTTCACGGTGGTGGATATGAAACCGGGTATTTTCAAAACATTCACAGGCTGGTACGAGCGGTGGCTGCTTGGCGTCTTCCACCCCGGCGGCTTTAAAAAACAGAAGTCATACCGGGAAAAACTTATCCCCAAGTACGTGATTATGACCCGGCAGGACCTCGTGAAAAAGATACCCACCGGCGCTGACTAAAAGGAAAAAAGTTAATATCACAGGATTAACAAGATTTAAAAGATTAACAGGATTTCAAAAATTTCCAGAAAGAAATATTAATAAATAAAAAAAGAATATTAAATCCTGTAAATCCTGTAAATCTTGTAAATCATGTTAAATATGTTATTAATACTAACTGACGAGGTGACGATATGGACAGCCAGCGTCTGGGAAATGAGCTCAAAAAAATTTTGCCCGCCGAACGGGTGCTCACAAGCAGCCTTGACCGGAAAATGTACAGCTACGACAGCTCTTTTCACGCCCGCTTCAACAGTTTCATTCCCGACGCGGTCGCGCTTCCCCGTTCCACCGCGGAAGTTTCCGGGATAATGCGGTTTGCTTCAAGCAATAACGTGCCGGTCGTACCCAGGGGCGCCGGCAGCGGTGAAACCTGCGGCTGCCTGGCCGTACGCGGCGGCATCGTCCTGGACCTGTCGGGCTGGGATATAATCGAGGAAGTCGATGCGGCCAACATGCAGGTATTCGTGCGGCCGGGAGTCGTCCATTACAAACTAAACGAACACCTGGCGGATTTCGGCTTGTTTTTTCCTCCCGATCCCGGCAGCACGCGCATGTGCACTATCGGCGGAATGGCGGCAAACAACTCCAGTGGCCTGAGGGCGGTAAAATATGGAACAACGGAGCAGTATATCCTCGGCCTTGAGGTCGTGCTGCCCGACGGCAGCGTGATCACCACCGGCGGCGCAAAGTGCAGGGCGCTGAAAAACGTTTCCGGCTTAAACCTTACGAAACTGTTTGTAGGTTCCGAGGGGATCCTCGGGGTGATCACCAAAATAAGGCTCAGGGTCTGGCCGCGCCCGAAAGCGCGGGGCATTGCCATGGCTGTTTTCGACAGCCTGGACGAGGCGCCGGCGGCAGTGCTGGACGTATACCAGTCGGGTATCCTGCCTTCAGGCATAGAAATCCTCGACTCTTCGGCTATCCAGGCCGTAAACATGTATAAACCGGAAATCAACCTTCCCGCCGCTGAAGCCATCCTGATCTTTGAAGTGGACGGCAACCCGGCCGGGGTTGAGTGGGAAGGGCAGCAAATTGTTGGGATTGTCGGTAAGAGGGCAGTATCGGTTGAATGGGCCACAGATAAACAGCGAATGGCCGACCTGTGGAGGGGACGGGGAGTAGTAGCCATGGCCGCGGCCAGGCTGCGGCCGGACGGCAGCAGGATTTTTGCCGGTGAGGATATCAGCGTTCCCCTGAACAGGGTAACCGAGGCCCTGCGCAGGATAAAGGAACTTGGAAAAGAATTTGGCGTCACTGTGGTCAACTACGGCCATATCGGCGACGGCAATGTGCACACGGCGCCGGTGATCAACCTTGAAAGCAGCGAGGAAGTGGCACGGGCCAACGGCCTGGTAGACGCCATACACCGGCTGGCCATAGAGCTGAATGGTTCAACAACCGGCGAGCACGGGGTCGGCGCGGTGAGAAACCAGTATGCCCTGGCCGAGCACGGCGAGGCGGCGAATGTAATGAAACGTCTCAAAGAAGCCCTGGACCCGGGCAACATCATGAACCCGGGCAAACTTCTGCCCCCCCGGGGGGGAGAATAAACAGTGACTGCGGATCTGACCGGCTTAAAAGAACATTACCTGCGCTGCGTGCGCTGCGGTCAGTGCCGCTCGGTCTGCCCGGTTTTTGAAGAAATCGGCAACGAGACGGCCACCCCGCGGGGGAAAGTATTCCTGGCGCATATGCTGGCCAGCGGTGAAATTAAGGCAGACGCAGAGGTTGCCCACAAGCTTTCACTCTGTCTTCTCTGCCAGGCCTGCACCAAGGAGTGCCCGTCCGCGGTACCCGTACATAAAATTGTCACGGCCGCGCGTTCTCTCCTGGCCCGGGAAATCCCTAACCCGCTGCAGAAAATTGTCTTCGGGGAAATATGGACGCACCCCCCACTGCTGAATATCTCAGCCGGGCTGTTCAGGGGATGCCAAAACCTTGGCCTGGCCGGCCTGGGCAGATCCCTGGGACTGTTGCCGCCCGCCCTTGACCTGGCGGGCAGACTGCCCCGCCGGCCAGCACGGTACTATATCCGGGAGGTCACCAAAGCCCAGGGCGCCCCCAAAATGAGAGTGGGGTATTTCCTGGGCTGCACCACCAACATTCTGTTCCCAAACGTAGCCAGAAGCACTGTGGCGGTATTATCCCGGCTGGGCTGTGAAGTTGTCACGCCCCGGGATTTAAAGTGCTGCGGCCTGCCCCAGGAAGAAAACGGCCAGAGCGACGCCGTTGAATCTTTGTCTCACACCAACCTCGCCGCTTTTCAGCGAGCGGGCATCGAAGCGGTCGTCACCGACTGCGCCTCATGCTTTGCCACCTTGAGGGAGAACAGCGCATTTAAAGGCATCGAAATACTGGATTTGTCACAGCTTCTCAACGACCTTCTCCCCGGGCATAAGCTGAAGAAAACAAACAAAACCGTTACCTACCACGACCCCTGCCACCTGGCAAAGGCCCAGGGGATTACAGCGGCGCCGCGCCGGCTTTTAGACCAAACCTGCGCCGACTTCAGGGAGATGCCCGGGGCGAATAACTGCTGCGGGAGCGGCGGCTCCTTTTCTCTTCACCACTACGACACCAGCATGAACATACTTGACAAAAAAGTATCTTCTATTAATGAAACAGGAGCAGAGGTTGTGGCAACCTGCTGCCCCTTATGCATCATGCAGATCAGGCACGGACTGCTGAAAAACGGGCAGAATATATCAGTGGCGCACCCGGTAGAAATACTGGCTCAAAGCATGGGGATCGCTTTTTAATTATTTAGCGCCATTTTTTTAATCTGTTGCAAATTAAAAACTTTACAGCAGCTTGCGCCACGGCTCAACCGCCTGCCTGTCCAGAGTGCGTGACTCCCACTCCACATGGTCCCGGATCAGCGGGTCTTTGAGCAGTTCCTCCCAGGCCAGCCTGGCCCGCGCCAAAAAACGCCGGTCCAACAGATTGATATCGCCGACCCGCACCAGCGGGCAAACCGGTATGGCGGCATCCTCCAGGCGCAGTTCAAGAGTACCGTCCCGCGAGAGATACGGCGTAACGGGAAACGTCCTGCAGGCAAAGGGCCTCCGGTCTCTGGGGCAGACACCCCGGCAGCACACAAAATAAACAGGGCCGCGCCAGCTGGGGCAAAACTCGTATTCCTCCGTGTTGTGTTCCTGCCAGGTCAGCCAGTCCTCGGTCCTGTCGAACATTACCTCTTCACCCGGCAGCAGGTACATCCCCACTCCCTTCTCCCATTCCGCGCAGCAGATCGCGCCGCACAGCTTGCCGCAGTCCACGGACAGGGGAGTTACATCATTCAGCAGCTTGTAAACCCGTTTCCAGTCAACCAGTTTTATCATCTCCACGTTTTATCAATACCCCTGCCGTGGCTCTATCCAATATTGCCCGGTTTTTCGGTCACCGTTACCGTCAACGACTGCTGCTGGCGCTGGCGCACCACTATTACTTTTGCTTTCTGCCCGATCTGCGCGGATTTGATCGCGGACACCAGTTCGTCGGCATTGGTCACTTTTTTCCCGTTGAATTCCACAATCACGTCCCATTCTCTCAGGCCTGCCTGTTCAGCGGGGCTGCCCGCCACCACGCCGGCCACCACCGCTCCCTCAGCATTGTCCAACCCGAGATAATTGGCCAATTCACTGTCCAGGGTGCGGACCTGCACGCCCACCCAGGGCTTGCCCTTACTAACGTTATTCTTTAAATCCTCCAGCACCTGCACGACGGTGCTGGTGGGTATGGCAAAACCAATACCCTGGGCCTCTGAACTGATCGCCGTGTTGATTCCCACCACCTCGCCCTTCAAGTTCAGGAGAGGGCCGCCGCTGTTGCCGGGATTGATGGAAGCATCGGTCTGGAGGAGGTTTTCGTACTGTCTGTCTTCAACGCTGATGGGGCGGCCTTTGGCGCTGATCACCCCGGTGGTTACCGTGTGATCAAGCCCGTAAGGATTGCCTATGGCAATGACCCAGTTGCCCACCCTGATCGCGTCGGAATTGCCCAGGGCGAGAAAAGGCAGTTCGGCGCCGGCGTCTATCTTCAACAACGCCAGGTCCAGGTTGGTATCCGCGCCCACGATACTGGCTTTCAGTTCCTGGTCAAAACCGGTTACGGTAACAGAGATTTCATTGGCCCCTTCAATAACATGCTCGTTTGTTAAAATATAGCCGTCCTTTGAAATGATAAAACCTGATCCCAGCCCCTCCTGCTGCTGCTGCCTGGAAGGCGCTCCAAAAAACTGGCGGAAAAAAGGGTCGTCGAACAAGGGATTACCCGAGCCCTGCGTTGTTACCCTGGTAGATATCTTCACCACGGCGGGGCTGGCCTGGGATACAACATCGGCAACGGTCTCCGGACCCACGCCGGGTAGAAGATCGGTCTGGGAAGCGCCGTTATTCTGCTTTGTCTGAGTTTTATCGCCGAGGGAACATCCACCGCTAAAAGCAAGCCCGGCCATGACAGCCAGTAACACTACAAATATAGCAACCCTCCTGATATTTACAGACATGTTATTACCCCTTTCTTCTCCTGCATCCAGTTTATGCGAAAAAGTAAAATCCTATAATTTTTAACCAGCATAGCAGGAAACTTTTTGAACTGCAATAGAATACTATCTACCATAAGCCATTTTTGTCTTTATATCTTTTTCGTCAAAAAGAAGATATAATTAGTTTAATGTCTTCCGTTACTTAACTGGCAGAATAAAGGAGGCTGCACCTGTGATCCGCGTTGATCTGGCAAAAGAACTTGCAAAATATCTGCCGTGGGAGCCAAAAGTTGGCGACCTTACTATAGTTTACGGGGAACTGGGAGAGGAAATCATCGAGCCCATTATATTAAGGCATGAAAAAGAGAAAAAAATAGTGCTTTCCCTGCGCGATGTGGGCGACCTGGTCTGGCTTCCCAGGCTTTCCATGCTGCTTTACGAGCTTAAAATACGGTCGTCAAAAGGATTTACCCTGGATTATGAAAAGGGCTCAGACCAGTGGTGCTACAGGGATGACGATATTGAAACCTGCGCTGACGGCCCGGAAGACGCTGCCGCCATGGCCCTGCTCAATAAGCTTGAGAAGAAAGATCCCGTTTAAACCGTTAAATAAGTCCATATCACCCGCCATAGGGCGGTTTTTTTATTTACCTCAGGATGATTCCCTTTTTTCCGGATTCATGCTGCCGGACCTGCTGAGCCCTTCGTTAAATTCCAGCAGCTTACGGTCAACCCTCCCGAAAACGCTCTCTTCCGGATAACTGCCGTCACCTTGCATAATTCCCGCCGGGACCCCGCCCAGCAGTTCGATCCCCTCTTCGATATTTCTTACCGCGTAAATATGGAACAGGTCTTTTTTAACTGCCTCCAGCACTTCCTCTTTCAGCATCAGATTGTCAATGTTTTGCGCCGGGATTACCACACCCTGAGAGCCGGTAAGGCCTTTAGCGGCACAGACATCAAAAAACCCCTCGATTTTTTCAGTCGCTCCCCCTATCGGCTGGATCTCGCCGAACTGGTTGACCGAGCCGGTGACCGCCAGGCCCTGGTCCACAGGCAGCGCCGCCAGGCTGGAGAGAATGGCGTACAGTTCCGCGCTGGACGCGCTGTCACCTTCAATACCGTTATAAAGCTGTTCAAAAGTGATCTGCGCCGTTAGTCCCAGCGGCTTCCCCTGGGCAAACTTCCCCCCCAGGTAGCCGGCCAGGGTTAATACTCCCTTGGAATGTATGCTGCCGCTCATTTTAGTTTCCCTTTCAATATTGACTACGCCCCCGCGCCCCATATAGGTCCTGGCTGTAATCCTGGACGGACGGCCAAAAGCGTAGCCCCCCGAACCCGTCACATAAAGCCCGTTAACCTGACCAACCTTGCAGCCGCTGGTGTCGATAAGAATTTTTTCCTGGGCAAACATTTCCTGCAGCTTCTCTTCCAGCCCGTTGGAGCGGTAGACCTTCGCCCTGAGCGCTTCATCCACATGGACGGCTTCCACATACCTGCTGTCCGCTGCCTGCGCCCGTGCTGCCGCCTCGTAGACAATCTCGATTACTTCGTTAAACCTGGTGGAAAGCTTTTCCTGGTGTCCGGCCAGCCGTGATCCGTACTCTATGATCCTGGCCAGGCCCGCCCGGCTGAAGTGCCTGAGGTTCTCCCGCTGGCAGACTGCGTTGACAAATGAAGCATACTGGCGCAGGTTATCAGGATTGCGCGGCATTTCCGTGTCAAAATCCACTTTGACCTTGAATAGTTTTTGAAAATCTTCGTCCAGGCTGTAAAGCAAGCCGTAAAGCTGCGGGCTGCCAATCAGGACCACTTTCAAGTTAAGCGGTATGGGCTCCGGCCTCAAGGTCACTGTAGGCACCAGGCGGTATTGTTCACCGATGTTTTCCACAGTGGCCTGGCGGTATTTGAGCGCTTTTTTCAATGTGTCCCAGGCAAAAGGGTCGCTCAATACATCTTTTGCCTGAAGAACAAGGTATCCCCCGTTGGCCCTGTGTATGGATCCGGGCTTGACCATCATATAATCCGTGTTCAGGGAAAGCACCTGGCTCCTGTACTCGATCTTCCCGAAAAGGTTGTAATAGAGGGAGCTGGGCTCAATTACCACCGGTGCTCCCCCGTTTTTTGCGTGGCTGACAAAAAGATTTACCCTGTAGCGGATAAAAGGATCGGACTCTTCCTGAGACAGGTTGACACGCGTCTGATCGGGAGGCGGAGCGGACCCTTTAAAAATCTCCAGGTTGTTCGTTACATCTATTAAATACATTTTTAAATAATCAGTAATCGGCCGATATTTATTATATTTTTCAAGCAGCCTGTCGACCAGAGGCCCGATGGCAAAAAGGGCGATTTCTTTTTCCAGCTCGGCAATCTTTTCGCCCGCCTGTTTTTCCAGCATCCTTCCGGTGTGGAAAGTTTCCTCCAGTTTTTTGTGCAGCTTGCGTCCTTTTTCCTCCATCTCCCGGCGTTCCTGGGCCGTGAGTTCTTCAAAATTTTCGGGGGAGAATGGCTTACCGTCCTTCAGAGGTATAAATATTATGCCGTTCGGGGTGCGCTTCATATCAAAACTTTCATTTAAAGCCGCTTCTTCTATTTCCTGAAAATAGCCCGTCATCTTTTGCTGGACGTCATGGACTATGGCGTCTTTTTGGCTTTCATAGTCACCGCTTTCAAAGGCCTTGGGAATATTAACCCGCAGGTCCGCCAGGAGCTCTTCCACATCTTTTTTAAAACCGCGTCCCTTGCCTGCCGGCAGCGACACTGCCAGGGGTCGGTCCTTGTCGTTGAAATTGTATATATAACACCAGTCATCGGGCACGGAGCCTCCGGCCGCGGCTTGAGACACAATGGCCTGGACATAAGTGCTTTTACCTGTTCCGGGAGGACCGACTACGAAAATGTTGTAACCGGGCGCTTTCATGGCCAGGCCGAACTGCATGGCCCGGACCGCTCTCTCCTGCCCGATAAAATCTTCAGGCGGCTGCATGTCCTCAGTGGTCCTGCAGAAGTCAAGCTCCTCTCCACAGCACACTTTTCTTAATTTTTCTACCGGCACTTTGTATTTATTCACATTTTCCATAAGTGTAATCCTCCGTTAAATCCCCTTTTCCCCCAATAAATATACTACGCGCAAACCTTCAATCCTGCCTGCGCGCCGTATTACACACTATTTATGCACTTTTAACATTTAATTACTAAAAAATATTACTGCCGGACCTTAAACCTGACCTGGAAGGTAGTGCCCGCCGGGCCGGTCTCCACATTTATTTTGGCGTTATGCCTGTCAGCAATGCTGAAGCATATTGCCAGGCCAAGACCCGTGCCGTTTTCCTTGGTTGTCAAAAAGGGTGTGCCTATCTTTTCAAGTATCGTTTTTTTAATCCCTTTACCCTGGTCCCGCACCGACAAAACCAGCTCATCTCCTTCCGTACAGGTCTTAATTGTCAGTGTGCCGCCAGGTTCCATCGCTTCCAGGCCGTTCCTGACCATGTTGAAAACCAGCTGGCGTATTTCTTTTTCGTCAAGGGGCATATCCGGTATATCCATTAGTTCAAGCACTATTTGTTTGCCTGCGACCGAGCCGTCGGCTGTTATTAGCGGGGATATGGCCTGGATAATACTGTTCAGGTTTTGGGGCCGCATCTCAACCGCCCTGTTTTTGGACAGCGAAAGAAACTCTGTGATTATCTCATTAGCACGGTCAAGCTCACAAATCATAAGCTCAAGACATTCTTTCTCCGGTGAAAATTTATCCCTGGTAATAAAAAGCTGCAGTATACCTCTGACCGTGGTCATCGGGTTCCTGATCTCGTGACCGATGCCTGCCGCTATCTCTCCGATCAGGTTTAGCCGGTCCAGGCGGGCCATTTCTTTTTGGTAACGCCTCAGCTCGGTAATATCGTTTGACGCAATCAACACGCAGTCTTCATCGATCACTACCCCCGAAGCAAGCGCGGTAATGATATCGCCAGACTTATTATAGAACTTTACTTCATGGTTGTTTGCATA
>CAZPXL010000011.1:0-19014 GCA_964591005.1 uncultured Eubacteriales bacterium | reverse complement strand
TGCGGCAGGTGCAGGAACTAAAGCCGGACGTGGTGCTGATGGACATAAATATGCCCGGCATGGACGGCATCATGGCCACCGAAGCCATTTTTAACAGCGTGCCGGAAACCGCCATAATCATCATATCGATCCAGGGTGAGCCCGAGTACCTCAAAAAAGCCATGGCGGCCGGCGCCAGGGATTACCTGGTCAAGCCCCTGAGCAGCAACGAACTTTCAGAGACGATCCGCAGGGTCAGCAAAACCTACAAGACAAGGGCTGTCCGCGCGGCCGCGGTTCCTGCATCCGAAACAAAAGCGGAACCGGTACTTCCAACCAACAGGATCATCGTTGTGTTCTCCAGCAAGGGAGGCGTTGGAAAAACCACCCTGTCCTGCAACCTGGCGGTATGCCTGGCCCAGGAGAGCAGGAAAAACGTGGCCCTGGTCGACCTGAACCTGCAGGGCGGCGACGTGTCTGTAATGCTCAACCTTTCGCCCAGGGGAACTATTTCCGACCTGGTCAAAGAGGAGGAAAAAATAGAATACTCTCTGGTCAACAGCTACATGGCTCCCCATATGTCGGGCCTGAAGATCCTCCCCGCCCCCCTGCGTCCGGAGGAGGCGGACGTGATCACATCCGGACATATTGTGGAAATCCTGACCCTGCTGAAGAACCATTACGACTTTATCATTGTGGACACCACCCCGCTCTTTAACGACCTGACGCTGAGCGCCATGGAAATGGCTGACGATATCCTCCTGACATTCACCAGGGACCTTGCCGCTATAAAGCATGTGGCAACTGATATGGAAATACTGGATACTCTGGCCATGTCAGACAAAGTTAAGCTGGTTTTAAACCAGGCCACACTTGACTACGGGATTAAAATAAACGAACTTGAAAAAAGGCTCAACAGGTCACCGGCGGCCATGCTCCCTTATGATGAAAAAACAGTATTATCATCTGTCAACAAGGGGCATCCTTTTGTACTCACCCACCAGAACACCAGGATCGCCCAGTGTATCAGGAGTTTCTCCAGGGAATTCAGCATTGCCGATAAAGGCGGCCCGGCCGAAGCCCCTGTTAAAAAATCTTTTGTCGGTAAGCTGTTTAGTTTATAAGTACGCGTCATCATTGCATAACTGAGAGAGGTGAACCCTTATGTCACTGCTGGCGAGGATTGAAAAGCAAAAACTATCCAACGCGGAAGACAGCCTGAACCGCGGTAAAAATTTGGTCCAGATCAAACGAGATCCTTATGACGACATTAAAACCGTCATACATAAAAAAGTTATTGAAGAGCTGAAAGAAATTGGGAAGAACACTGATAATGACGGTGAAAAAGGACCTTCCGAATCCATGGCTGCAAAAATTGAGGAAATGGTCCTGGATATCATCAAGAAAGAAAATGACAACATCCCCCGCCTGGACCGGCTGCGGATCGCCAAGGAGATTTCAGATGACGCCATCGCTTTTGGTCCCATAACTCCTCTTTTGGATGACCCGGATATAACCGAGGTCATGGTCAACGGCCCGGATAATGTTTATATAGAAAGAAAAGGCAAAATAGAACTGACAGAAGTCTTTTTCCGCAACAACAACCACGTTATGCACGTCATCGAAAAAATAGTCGCCCCCCTGGGCAGGAGAATTGATGAGAGCAGCCCCATGGTGGACGCCCGCCTGCCGGACGGCTCCAGGGTCAACGCGATCATCCCTCCCCTGTCTTTAAAAGGGCCGTCTATTACAATACGTAAATTTTTTAAAGATCCATTGACCATTGACAACCTGATTGAGTTCGGCACCCTGACTCCCCAGGTGGGGAATTTTCTTGAGTCATGCGTCAGGGGCAGGTTGAACATTATTGTTTCAGGCGGCACAGGCAGCGGTAAAACAACCACCTTAAACATCCTCTCCGCGTTTATACCTGATGACGAGAGGATCGTGACCATCGAGGACGCCGCAGAGATCCAGCTGCGGCAGAGGCACGTGATCACGCTGGAGAGCAGGCCTCCCAATATTGAAGGGAAAGGCGCCATAACAATCAGGGACCTGGTGCGTAACGCACTGAGGATGAGGCCCGACCGGATCGTGGTCGGCGAGGTCCGCAGCGGCGAGGCCCTCGACATGCTCCAGGCGATGAACACGGGCCATGACGGCTCACTCACCACCGGCCACTCCAACTCGCCCAGGGACATGCTGGCCAGGCTTGAGACCATGGTGCTGATGGCCGGCATGGAACTGCCGGTAAAAGCCATCAGAGAACAGATAGCGTCAGCCATAGACCTGATTATCCACCAGAGCCGCATGAAGGACGGCTCACGCAAGATCACTCATATCACAGAAGTGCAGGGCATGGAAGGCGATATCATAACCCTGCAGGACGTCTATGTGTTTAAACAGGAAGGAATTGACGAAGAAGGCAAGATCAAGGGCAAGTTCACCGCCACCGGGATCAGGCCGAAGTTCCTGAGCAACCTTGAAGCTTACGGCATCAACCTGCCTTTTGAAATATTCGACCCCTCCTCATTTTAACCTTAGAAGGGAGGTTTACTCATGAACCCTATGAATTTTATGAACCTATATACATTATCCTGCCTGGTATTTTTGTTCGTAATCCTCTTCGTGCTCGGCGTCAGGCAGATCAAGTCCGGAACAAGCGAGGCCATGTCCTCGAGGATGAAAAACATATTCAGCGGCCGCATGCGCGCCGCTGTCAGCGCCGCTAAAGACAGAAGCCGAAACGAAGCCGCGGGGAAAAAAGTCCTGGAATACTCCGGCAGGCTGTTTACCGCGAAAAAAATGACCGCCGTGGTTGACGGGGAACTGGCAAAAGCCGACATCCCGCTGAAAGGCGAGGAATTTCTGGGCCTGTGCCTGATCCTGGTAGTTGGCGGCGGACTGTTCTTTCTGGTTATCAGCGGCAACCTGGTTATCGGCTTAACAGCCGCCGCACTTGGCTGGTTTCTGCCCCGCCTCGTGCTGCGCGCGGCCATAACCCGCCGCATTAATAAATTCAACTCGCAGATCGGCGACGCCCTGGTGATCATGGCCAACTCCCTGCGTTCCGGCTTCAGTTTTCTGCAGGCCATGGATATGGTACGCAAGGAGATGACCAACCCCATAGCCAAGGAATTCGGCGCCGCCCTGCAAGAGATGAACTGGGGGACCCCCACGGAAGAGGCGCTTTCCAATATGTCAGCGAGGATCAACAGCAATGACTTTGAGCTGGTGGTCACCGCGGTGCTGATCCAGCGCCAGGTCGGCGGCAACCTGGCGGAAGTGCTTGACAGTATCGCCAACACCATCAGGGAACGGGTAAGGATCAAGGGAGAAATCAAGACCCTTACCGCCCAGGGCAGGATGTCCGGCATCGTTATAGGCCTCCTCCCCTTCCTGCTGACACTTGCAGTATACTCCATGAATCCCGATTACATAACCCCGCTCTTCACCAACAAATTGGGACTGGTCATGGTAACCATGGCGTTTGTATCCCAGCTAATCGGGATTTCATTAATAAGAAAAATTGTCAATATTCCTGTTTAGGAGGGCTTTTTATGCTGGAACTAGTAGTCGGCGCGGTTTTCTTCGCAGCTTTCCTGCTGACCTTTGCCGTCCATAAAATTACTACCAGGGGCAAGGCCGAAGTTGAAAAAAGAGTCACCGAGGTAGTCGGCGACCGGATCCCGTCCATACGCGATCAGGAGCTGAAAGTCCCCCTTTATATCAGGGCGGTGAAGCCTGTTTTCAAGAAAATAACCGGTCGTCTGTCCAGGTCCCTGCCGGCTGAGAAAGAAGCTGAACTGAGCGTTAAAATAGACCGCGCGGGTATCAGCGAAAAAATTGCCCCAAGGGAATTTTATGTTGCGAAATACGCCGTTGCCGCGGGCTTCGCCTTCCTCTTCTGGCTGCTGGGCGGGGCCATGTCAAAAAGTGTAACCCAGTCAGCCTTTATCGCCTGCGCAGGCCTGGGACTGGGCTGGTACCTGCCCGAACTTTACCTGAACTCAAAAGGGAGCGAGCGCAAGCGGGAAATTGAAAGGTCGCTGCCTGACGTGCTCGACCTGCTGACCGTCAGCGTCGAGGCCGGCCTTGGTTTTGACAGCGCTTTAATGAGAGTGGTTGAAAAAACCAGGGGCGTCCTGTCCGACGAGTTCAGGACCATGCTGCAGGAAATAAAAATGGGCAAACCAAGGTTAGACGCTCTACGGGATATGTCCAAACGCGCCGATGTGGACGACCTTACCACTTTTACCGGTTCGGTGATCCTGGCCGACCAGCTGGGGATCAGCATCGGCAACGTCCTGCGCCTGCAGTCGGAGCAGATGCGCCAGAAACACCGGCAGCGCTCTGAAGAGATGGCGATGAAAACTCCCATTAAAATCATCTTTCCACTGGTCTTTTTCATATTCCCGGCGATATTCATAGTCCTGCTGGGGCCGGCTGTAATTGCGATTTCAAAATCTATTTTGAAATAATCCCAAAAATATTTCAGGAGGCTTGTAAGATTATGTTTGATAAAATTGGTTTCAAGCTCTCAATAACAACAAAAATTGCTATCGCCCTCTGCCTGTTGATAACTTTTTTATTAACAGCCGTAGGTTCCACAGTCTTTCTTAAAGGACAGTCGCTGATTAAAAAAGAGTTTACAGAGAAAAACTGGAGCATAGTACGCACGGTGAGCCCCTTTGCCGGCGGCTATATCAGTTCACACAGCCCTGATGGACTGGCCGGCCTGGTCAAAAGAGTGGGGTCCTACCAGGACGTTACCTATGCGGCGGTGACCGACAGCGCCGGCAATGTGCTCGCCCATACCGACAGCAGGCAGGTAGGCGCCAGGGTTAACGGAGAAGCAGCTAAAAGCGCCATGGCCGCTAAAACCGAAGTTTCAACCGTTAACAACAACAGCCAGGGCGGCTCGGTGATGGATTTCTCCTCCCCCATTAAAGACTCATCCGGCGCCACCGTCGGGTACTTCATGATGGGCGCGGATCTCACCGGCGTCAATGAATATATCATGAATACTACCATATTTTTATTAATCATTGTTATTCTTGCTGCCCTGACCGGCGTCTTCCTGTCCGTGCTGATAAGCAAGAGAATTCTTAAAAAGCCCTTAGAGGACCTGACAGCAGCTACAGAAAGGCTTGCTACGGGCGACTTTTCCTACAAAGTGCCCGTCTATAAAAAAGATGAACTCGGCCAGCTGGCCAACTCCTTTAACACCATGACCGTGCACCTGGCCAACCTTATTCAGTCCGTACAGTCAAGTGTTGCCGACATTAATAAATCCGCCGAGCATATCCTCGGCCAGCTTAAGACCTCTGACCGCACAAACATAAAATTGTCCCAGACTTTTGACGTGCTCAAGCACAGTTCGGAAGAGCAGGTGGATATACTAAAGCAGTCTCTCAACCTGTCGCAGCAGCTTTCAGAACAGTCAAACCAGGTGTCAAAATATATGAGCCAGGTCATGCACGAAGTGGACAAAAACATGCAGGCCGGCGAAGAAGGTTCGGCAGCCGTGTCCAGGATAACCAGCGGCATAGAAAATTCAAGCCAATCCCTCGAAAACACAAAATCTTTAATGAAACATCTTGCAGAAAAATGCGCCCAGCTAAATGAGTCCATTGACTACTTCAAAAACCTGTCCGGCAAGAACACTGAATTCACACTCAAAGCGGCGCTGCTGGCGGCGCGCGCCGGCAGCCAGGAACTTGCCCAGACGGCAGAAGATATGCATAATATTTCCGAAGAATCTGCCACACGCATTAACCTGATACATGCTGATGTTGAGGAATTAAGGGCCTCCTGGCAGGATCTCGAAACTGCCCTGGACGTTAACCTGGAAAGGCTGGCCGATGGCCAGGCAGCTGTCAGCGACGTTAGAGGGAACTTTGAAAGTATTTTTAAATCACTTCACACCGCCAAGGATATTGTGGAAGAAGCGGCAACAGCCGCCCGCATGCAGTCGTCAAGTATTGAAGAGATCATGGACAGCCAACAGGGCATTATCGATGAACTGCTCAAGTCCGCAAATAAAAGCACGGGCGCCGGCAGCGACTCCAAAATGCAGACTGAAAACCTGCACGATATCGATTCAGTGGCCAAGAAATTATTGCGCATGGTGGACAGGCTCAACGTGCTGTCGCTGCAGTTCAAGGTTTAATAGTAAAACTTTATAGTATTATTATTTTTCAGCAGCCTGAAGGGGTCAATGCCTTCAGGCTGCTGAACTGTTTTTTCAATCAATCAATAATACACCATAACAATTTTGTTCGGAATCAAAATCCTTGACAACATCAATTGGAAACCCGTTTTTTCTAACTGTTTCATATACGTCAATGCCGCATGCTTCCATTGCCGGCCTTACTTCTTGAGTTTTTACGCATTTTACCTTGTTACAGGGCCTGCACGATTTACATGGTCCCGAACCCAAACCAAAGACTTTGTAATAGCCTGACAGAAATATTTCTCTTTCAAGTTTAGCTATGATTGGGGTTACCACATCCCATGATTTGCAGTGTACAAGCAGGGCTGTTTTATAGCAGTCAATCATTTCCTGCGTTTCTTTGTACGTTGGCGTATAGGGCGGGCAGCAAAGTCGTGTGTTATATCTGACGCAGCCATACCTGCATTTCATAACTACCCATGCCGCGGTTTTGATCGTTGCCGGATCAATGAACTTTGCTCCGTGACAACCCAGCTCTTTTGCTTTTTCAATAATCGTTTCCAACTTGTCGTTCATTTATATCACTATCTCCTTATCACAGTAATATCAAAAACGTTCTAATAAGACGTTTATAAAGCAATATAAATAAAGACTCTGCAGAACAGAGCCTTTATTTTCATTTCTGGTCGGAGCGACACGACTCGAACGTGCGGCCTCTACCACCCCAAGGTAGCGCTCTAGCCAAACTGAGCTACGCCCCGATAAAGTTTTGGGTATGCATGTATTAAGAATTTTAACGTTTTTTGTGCCAAAAGTCAAGGACAGACATATGAGTTATGGGTCTGCAACCCTGGATAAGTGTAACCTTATTTCTTCAGCTTTTTTTGTATATGAAAGTGCCGAACTCAAGATGTTTACGGTTGGCAAGGATCAGCAGCCTGTATAGCAACAGTGTCCTGACCATTTCACGGCTCATTTTTTCTTTTGAAACGAACCTGTTTCTATCCGCATAAAACATTTCCTTCAAGTTTTCCACGGGGCCGGGCAGGCTGCGCCTTTCAATACGTATTCTTTTAAAACCGGCATTTTCATATAACGCGGCATATTCCTCCATGGAAAGGATCTTTGGAAGCCCGCATACTGCTTTTATTTGCTCCCGGGCATTTTCCGGCAATGTGCCGCCGGCCAGCATTTCTATATCGATTATAATCCCGCCAGGTTTGAGAACCCGCCGGCATTCCTTTAAAACCTTCTCCGCGGGTAAAAAAATAAGCAGGGATTCGAGCAAGACAATGTCTGCGACTACATCGCGAAAAGGCATATCCAGCGCGTCCCCGACAATAAATTGCGCTTCCGTTTTCTCCTGAATATTTCTGGCACTGGCCTTTTCAATCATTTTTTCTGATTTATCAAGGCCAAATACATACGCCCCGCGTGTTTTGGATAGGTAACAGGCGGTCCTTCCCGTGCCGCATCCGATATCCAGTACGACACTGTTTTTCGAAATAGGAATGTCTCTTAATATTTTTATGGAGTGGGAAAACCCGCCGGGATGCATATTTCCGTAACCCAGGGTTGTGATTGCATCAAGGTATGAACTCATGTTTCATCTCTTTCCGTCCCATTATTCTATATCCTATGTGACGCAGCTAATTTGGGTTCTTATAAAAAGAAAAGTGCGGCTTTAGCCGCACCTACCACTCTATTGTCCCAATAGTATGCCCTGATTCGTCCCACGTCTCACGTCTCAATTTACGCGCCTGTAATCACCGGTTCAATCTTTGACAGCTGTTCGGCTGTCCCGCACAGCACCAGGATATCCCCCGCCATAAATATTTCAGTTGGCTCGGGGTTAATAATGTTCCTTTCATCACGCTTTATCGCGAGAACCAGGATGCCGTAATCCTTCCTGAGCCGTGATTCCCTTATTTCTTTGCCAACTAACATGGATTTTTCGCTGATTGTCAGCTCCTCCAGGTTGAGGTTGTTGTTGCGGTCTTCCACTATCGTTTCAACCACGGCGACACTTGTGGGTTTTGTTGAAGCCAGCGCCATCCTGTTGCCCGCTATGGCGGACGGGCAGATCACGGTGTCCGCGCCGGCCCTTTTCATCCTGATAATCGATTCCGGCCGGTTGGCACGGGCCACAACGCGGGCTTCGGGATTAAAATCTTTGCAGGTAATTATTATCATCAGGTTTTCCGCATCTTCGGCCAGGGTTGTGATAACGCCCGTCGCATCTTTTACGCCGGCGGCAAGAAGCATCCTGTCCTCCGTTGCGTCCCCCGCTATATGCAGAATGCCTTCTTCGGCAAATTCGGCCAGTTGGACAGGGTCCTTTTCAATAATTACGAACTCCCTTTTCCCCTTCAGTTCATTTACCACTTCCCGGCCAACCCGGCCGGCGCCGCACACAACGATATGGTTTTTTAATTTTGCAATTTCTCTTGCCATTTTTCTCTTCCCCCAAACGCCGGAAATCCTTCCTTCCACCATGCCTGCTAAAAATGTGCTCAGCACAAATGTAAGAAAACTGAAACCCAGGACTGAAAGAAAAATTGTTATTATCCGGCCGGCTTTTGTGTCAGGCATAACGTCGCTGTAACCTGTGGTGGTAACTGCGCTAATGGTCAGCCATACGGCATCCATTAAGCTTTTTTTTTCAAATTCATGATAATAAAACACAGCGGAGGAAATGAAAGCAATTAAAAATAAAGTGGCGTACATGATCGGGCGCATTGACGTCACAGTAAACACCCCATATTAGTCGTGAGTCTTGGGACGTGGGCCGTGAGTATCCAGGCATTCCTCTGCGGGCGGGATTTATCCCGCCATTCAATCGGAAAAATTAATTGAGTCGTGGGAATATCCTGTATTCCTTTGGGCCTTTAACCATTGAGAAAGGCTTCCAGTCTCCCATATCTCGCTCTCATGTCCCAAAGGAATGCCCTGATTCGCACGTCTCACGTCTCACGTCTCACGTCTCAAATCAGCTTATCCAGCGGCCTATCGTGAAAAGAACTGTTACTACAGAAAAGACAAAAACGGAAATTATTGAGTAGACCTGGACGAGCTTGTGTTTATGCAGTATATGGGCCAGGGTGATATATCCCGGGAATAAAACAATAACATACCTGGGCATCCCCAGAGGCATATTGTCTACTACGGATGAGAAAGGTATTAGAAAGCCCAGTACCAAAAATATCAGCAAGGATTTGTCTTTTACATAAGCGAAGCTTCTTATGACCAGGAATAAAAAAAGCAAGGCCATACCGGATTCAAAAAGGCAGTAAAAGATACTGTCGGTAAAAAATAAAGATATGTTAGTAAACTGCCCCGCCCCGGGATAAGCAAAATGGCGGAAGCCCCAGTATTCCCTGTTCAGCGAAGTGGCAAAAGCCAGGGGATCCCCGGTCGCCTTCCATAAAACAGCCATAAATATTGTAAGCGAGGCCGGAATTATAAGCAGGGTAGCTGATTTTTTTAAATCCAGCCTGCGGCCGTTTGCTTCATAAAAATAATACAGGAGGGCAAAAAAAGTAACAACACCGAGGTTTCTGGTAAGAGCCGCCAGCGCGCCCAAAACAGCGGCTGTTATAAATTTATCCTTCCTGGCGTAATAAAAAGCTGCCAGTGAAAAAGCCAGCAAAAGCGGCTCGGAATAAATTGAAGTAAAAAATATCGCCGTGGGGAAAAACAGCAGCGCAAAAACCGTGGTCGCAGCAATTTCTTCACTGTAGTCATCTTTGACCATGGAGTAAAGATAGCAGCATGCTATAAAAAGAGCGGTGTTTGAAATTATAAACCCGGAAACAACATTGTCTCCTGTCAGCAGGGTCAGCGTCCTGATCAGGAAAGGGAACATGGGGAAAAAAGGAGCGCTGTCATAGTCATATCCCTGCCCCGCTATTCTTAAAAACCAACCCGCGTCCCAGTGGATCAGAGAGTCAAGCAGGACATTCGGATGCAGGTTGTCGACGGCAGCGGGGAGAAAAGGGCTGAACACGTCTCTCGTTAAAAAAACCAAAAAAATAATAAGGAATTTATTTAGAAAGTAAAGGTAACCGACCTTTTTTATATCCTCTGAAATAATCATTTAACCCCCAGATGTTTTGGCAACCATTTTGCCCTTGCGAAAGACCCACAGCTTATTAAGGACGAAATTAAATGAGAAAGTTATTAATGTGGCGAAAAACAGTGCCATGGTCTGTTTAAGTTCTAAATTAAGGAATATTGAGAACGAAACACTGTTGAAACCAAGGCCGACCAGGTTGACCAGTATAAATTTAGCAAACCTGCCTCCCTCGTTTTCATTCATGCTGTCCCTGAAGGTCCAGGACCTATTCAATAAAAAGCTGTTGATTATTCCACAAAAATAGCTAAACCCTTTGGCTGCGGTATAAAATATAACACTCTCAGACGGAAATAACTTTAAAACGACGAAATAGACAGCCCAGTCTATTAAAGTGTTTACACACCCGACAGCCGCAAATTTAAACAATTGCAAAACGTTTTCCATATATGCTCCTTGTAATGATATTCCAGCAGCCTGTATTATACCCTTTAAAGCTGCTTTTTTAATTTATACAGCTCGGCAAACGCCTTGACGATTACTGAAAGCTTGGCGCCGGTCTGACTCCCCGCTATCCTGGGATAATGGTTGACGCCGACCTCGGTTATGGTATATCCCTTTGATTTTGCCCTGGCCAGTATCTCAGTATCGATAAGGGCGCCCTGAGCGGTAAGGGTGATGTCATCAAATATCTTCCTTCTGTAAAGTTTGAAAGCGGAATCCACGTCCGATACATTAAATTTAAACAACATATTGACCATGGCGCCCCACATGAAGGCGTTGACCTTGCGGTGCAGCGGATCACGCCTTCTGATCCGGTAACCTGAAACAATATCGTACTTTTCAATGTGAGGCAGAAGTTTTTTTATTTCTTCTATTTTAAATTGCCCGTCGCCATCGGTATAAAAGACGAGTTCCTTTCCGGCATTCTTAAACCCGGTTTGCAGCGCGGCGCCATAACCTTTGTTGACTTCGTGGTGGATTACACGCACCACCGGGTATTCCTGCGCAAGTTTATCCGCAATTTCAGCGGTGCGGTCCTTGCTGCCGTCATTTACAATTATAATCTCATAATCATCTGACACCTGGTCGGCCGCGGCTATAGCGTCACGAGTAACTCTTTCAACATTCTGCTCTTCATTGTAGCAGGGGAAAAAAATTGTCAGCGAGTATTTCTCCATATCCTCCACCAATTCATGTACTTGTAATTGAGCCACATATTACCTTCGACATAATTGACACGCATCCTGCTTGCCGGCTTTGCTTAAGAGGACCTTTTGTTTAATCTGAATATGTTTTATCTTTTTTATACAGGCTACTATTTATTAATCGGCAAAAATATATTTTTTTTAAATTTCTTTAACTTGCGATATTTTGTATAAATATCAATATTTTTAACATAATAATGACATCTTAAAATCCGGGAGGTGTAAAAAATGGAATGGTTGTCAAGATTGGCCCTGGCGCTGATTATAATAGGAGCGCTGAACTGGCTGCTTGTGGGTCTTTTTGAATGGGACCTGGTAACAGCACTGTTTGGAGGGGACGTCCTCAGGTCGTCTTCTGGTTTAAGCAGAGTAATTTATACTATTGTCGGCCTTGCGGGCATATATGCGATCTCATTCTTCTTTAAAGAAAACGCTGTTGTAAGGAATAACAAATAGTTTACCGCATACCGCATATCACAGGTGTTTTACGTCAATAATATTTTGAAAAACGAATAAGGAGGCAAACCTTAGTGAGTTCGAGTTCTCGTAAAAAGGGAAAAATAAGTCCTGAAACTCCGGCACCGCCCATGGAAGAAGAGGAAAACATTTGTTCGGAAGACGACTTGTCCTGTCCTAAATCCTGCGTCTCCGAAGATGACGAGAATACTTCCTGTTGAAAGAGACCTTGCAAAGGTCTCTTTTTTTGACTTAAAAAGGCTGTTTACAGGGGTTGCCTCTTATTAATTCTGATGCTATATTTGGATCAATTACAATTAAAAAAAAGGGGTGATGGAGTCATGAACTACCAAAATAAAGGTAAAGTCAATGACTACCGGGTTAATTTCCATAACAGCGGTAAAATAATCAGCGTTGAAGTAACCTGCTGCGGCAGGCATATCGGCGAAATGCGCTTTAAAGACGGTGAAAGTAAAATTTGCCCGTTTTGCGGCACGGCCCATTCAATTAAGATTCAGCACAACCACTTTCACATCCGGCCCTCCCGTCCTGAAGCAAATGAAATAGAGCCTGAATACGCTGAGAAAAAAGCGCTTTAATTATAGCCTTATAAGTTGTCACAGCGTTATGGAAATTTAAATACGCCCGCATAAACACCCTGGATAACAACAGATATTTCATCAATAACAATATCCTGGTATGTTGGGTTAGCGGACCTTAGTATTATTTTGTCTTCTTCCTTTAGATATATTTTTAAAGCGTTTTCACTGTTAACAAGGACACAGACGATCTGCCCGTTAAAATCAACAGTGCTCTGACGCCTGATTAAAACCAAATCTCCGTCACATATCCCTTTGCCGTCCATTGAATTGCCCTTGACTTTGAGGGCAAAAGATACCTCGCCGGCCTTTTCCCCCGGTACGGGCAAATATCCAAGACAGTTCTGCTCTGAGAATAGAGGCTCACCGGCGCGTATGACGCCCAGTACCGGTATACCGGCAAGTTCCTTTGAATTATATTCCCGCTTTTTATTTTTAGCTGTTATTTTGCTGTCCTGACTTGCGTTAGGCAAAAAATATTCCACCGGCTTCTTCAATACCGCAGACAGCCTGTAAATATCCTCAATGCTTATTTTGCGCTTCCCTTTTTCATAATAATTTATAGCGGTAGCGGTTAAACCAAGAGCGGCGCCCAATTCGTGCTGGGAAAAACCCCGGTCGATCCTTGCCTTTCTGATTATACCGCCAATCCTGGTATACATGTGCTCATCTCCGAATCGGTTTGAATAGCTGTTTTGTTATATTCTACCGCCGCTACTTCTATTCCTTTACGCATGCTTTAACGCTGGAAAGACATGTCGTTACTTTTGAACAGGCGCAGCGATTTTTCGCAAAAAAACTTTTATGAAACAATATGTAAAGTGTTGACATGGAAAAGGACTATTGGTACACTAAGACACAGCAAATCAATAAAAGTGCTCTTATCCGGAGCGGCGGAGGGACTGGCCCAATGAAGCCCGGCAACCGTTGGGAGGCTGTAAAACCACCCAATAAGGTGCTAATTCCTGCAGGAGATATTCTTCTGGCAGATAAGGGGAAAAGCGGTGATTATAAACCGGCCTCTTCTTATTTGAAGAGGCCTTAAATTTATCGTCAGCGTCAGAGCACTGAACACGGGAGGGATACTAAAAATGGCAATTGAAAAAACCTATGCCGAAATTAATGAAAAAATTAAGTCCGGCAAGGCTGTGGTGCTCACCGCCGAGGAAGTAATTTCCCTGGTGGAGGAAAAAGGAGTTACCGAGGCAGCCCGCAGTGTGGATGTGGTAACCACCGGCACTTTCGGCCCCATGTGTTCTTCCGGAGTATTTCTGAACTTCGGCCACTCAAAACCAAGGATCAGAATGCAGAAGCTCTGGCTTAACGGAGTCCCGGCATATTCCGGAATCGCCGCGGTGGACGCCTACCTCGGAGCCACGGAGCTTCCGGAAGACGACCCCTGCAACAACAGCTACCCTGGTGAATTTCGCTACGGCGGGGGCCATGTAATTCAGGACCTGGTAGCCCGCAAGCCGGTCCGGATGGAGGCGATTTCCTACGGCACTGACTGTTATCCCAGGCAGGAAATTAAGACAGTCATTACCCTGGACGACCTTAACGAGGCTACCCTTTTCAACCCGCGGAACTCTTACCAGAACTACAACTGTGCGGTTAACCTGAGCGACAGGACTATATACACTTACATGGGCCTGCTCAAGCCGGACCTTGGCAACGCCCATTACAGCAGCGCCGGGCAGCTCAGCCCGCTGTTAAATGATCCTTATTTCTTAACAATAGGAATAGGAACAAAAATATTTTTAGGCGGCGGCGTGGGCTACGTTGCCTGGAACGGCACCCAGCACTTCCCCGGCATTCAGAGTGATGCTGAAGGTAAAAGCTACGGGCCTGCCGGGGGTACCCTTTCCGTCATCGGCGACCTCAAGCAGATGAACCCCAAATGGTTAGTTGGAACAAGCTTCCTGGGGTACGGCGCGACCCTTACAGTTGGCCTGGGTATTCCCATTCCAATTCTTAATGAAGAGGTTTTGCGCTGCGCCGCAGTTACCGACCGCGATCTTTACGCTCCTATAGTCGATTACAGCGAAGCCTACGGCCAGCGCATTCCCGGCAATCTTGGCTTTGCCAGCTACGCCGAGTTGAAAACCGGCAGGATCACTGTAAAAGGGAAAGAAATCCCGACCGCTCCCCTGTCCAGTTATCCCAGGGCCAGGGAGATAGCCGGCATATTGAAAAACTGGATCCAAAAAGGTGGTTTTCTCCTGACCGAACCGGTAAAGCTGCTTCCTTCTTACAAAGACAACATTGCCGCCAATACGCTGGAGATCAAAGGGGTATAAAAAAATAAAGGAGTGAATAAATTTGTCGCCGAAAAGAATTATCCTTCGTTTTGGGAAAGATATAGCTGACAGGCCGATAATCTACCGGCTCGCCAGAGACTTCGACCTGGTCATAAATATCCTGAAAGCGAATGTGGACCAGAACAAAGAAGGCACTATGGTCCTGGAGCTTACAGGTGATAAATACGACCTTGGCCTGGAATATTTAAAAGCCCAGGGCGTCACGGTGAAACCCCTTGCGGAAGAGGTGCTCAGGAACGAGGAAAAATGCACAAGCTGCGGCGCCTGCACGGACATATGCCCCACCAGCGCCCTTTATTTGGAAAGGCCTTCAATGGAAGTAAAGTTTAACAGCGACAACTGCATTGTTTGCCAGATATGCGTTAAGATTTGCCCGGTCAAGGCAATGGAGGTCAGATTCTGATTTGGATTATGTAAAAAGGACATACCGGGAACAATTCCGGCAGGACGACCTTCTTCACTTTCAAGTGTCAGTAAAACAGACAGACCTGGATATAGGCGTCCGAAAGGAGAGATTTACACCCGAAATGGCCGGGTGGATCCAGGAAATAGTCCGTAAACAGCGTGAACTCCTCGAAAAATATATCGAGGAGGATCACGCTTTTCTTCATTCCCTTATACCATGCGATTTAAAACCGGGCGCCCCGCCAATAGCGGTTGATATGGCCCAAGCGTCGCGCCTGGCGGGCGTAGGGCCGATGGCCGCCGTGGCCGGCGCCTTCGCCCATTATATCGGGGTGGAACTTTTAAGGCGGTCGAAGGACGTCATAGTTGAAAACGGCGGAGATATATATATGCGCAGCACCAGGCGGCGCACCATCGGCATCTTCGCCGGACAATCTCCCCTTTCAAACCGGATCGCGCTCTCGATCAGGCCGGAAGACACACCCATGGGAATCTGCACTTCATCCGGGACCGTGGGCCATTCCCTGAGCATGGGATGCGCTGACGCTGTTGTGATTTTATCGCCGTCGGCCATCCTGGCCGACGCGGTGGCAACAGCCGCCGGTAACCTCGTACAGAATAAGGAAGACGTGAAGAAAGCCGCGGAGTACGCCACCGGGATTGAAGGAGTCACCGGCGCGGTGGTTATTAAGGATGACTGCCTGGCGGCCTGCGGCAGAATCAAACTGGTGCCGTTTTCTCCCGGGCAGTAATTCAACTGTAAATAGCTTACTGAAAAGCGGATAGCATACCGGAAGCGTTCCTTCCCCTGATCCTGTTCAACACCGCGGCAAAATCGCCCCAGTTAACCGTTTCGGCCGCAGGGTGAACGGAATCAACCAGGCCGTCGGCCTTTAATTTCTGAACTTCCGCTGCGGGATCCCATGGGCTGGTACTGCCCCGCCCGCGCAGCCGGTTCAGCACCGAGGCGAATTCACCCCAGGGCACTTCTCCCCCCGTGTTTTTATCGGAAAAAAGCAGCCCGTCAGTTTTGAGTTTTGCAACCTCTCCGGCGGGATCCCAGGGGTCGGAAAGGAAACTTTTGCCCCTGTAGCGGTTTAATACAGCCGCATAGGTTCCCCATAAAATTTTTTCCGCAGGCATATGATCAGAAGCAATCAACCCGTCAGCCCTCAGTTTTTTTATTTCTTCACCTTGCTCTCCGCCGGACACGGGTGTAAGGCCCAGGGCCTGGACCAAACCGTCTGCAATAGCGGCAGCCGCCTGCTTTCGAAAAACTGGCTCGGCCAGTTTGGCCGCGTCACCGGGTGTGTCGATAAACAGGTTCTCCAGGAGCGACGCCGGCATTTCGGTCAGGCGCAGCACAGCGAAATTGGCGCTCTTCTCTCCCCTGTCCGCAAATCCTGAAGAGAGGTAAAAGCTGCTTACCCGGTTATGGATAATATCGCGCAGTTCCATAGTCCTGCCGCCGGCGTCAGTATGGACATAGCTTTCAAAACCAGTGCCGCCGCCGGCATTTATGTGTATTGAGAGAAAATAGCCGGCGCCCAGTTTGTTGGCCAGGCCGGCCCTGTCTGCCAGCTCAAGGTCGATATCGGAATCCCTGGTCATATAAACGTCGGCACCGTAAGGGGTAAGCGCGTCGCGCGTCTTGCGGGCAATGTCCAGGGTAAGATCTTTCTCCAAAAGCCCCGATCCGACCGCGCCGGGATCAGACCCGCCATGGCCCGGATCGAGCACAATTATAATCAATATAACTAACCTCCTTGATAATTTAAATTATTATATTTTCAGTGTATTCTTTCGTATATGAAACGGACGTAAGGAAAGTACACTTTATCTTTTGGGATGAAACAGCCCGCAGGCCTGGCGGTGATGCCCGGGCCCGGCCAGGACCCGCTCCAGGCCTTCCCTGCCCACTTCTTTTAATATTTCTGTCACATCAAGTTTTTCCGGCACCCGCTTAACCAGGCCCGCATACCTGGGTATATAAGCGGCACAGCCGGTCCTGACCTCGGTTTTCCCGGCAATTAAGATATAAAATTTACACTGCCGGCAGGTATGAGCAACCCTGTCCCGCAGTTCCGGCAGCATCATCCGGTGCCCCTCGTACAGGAAATTTTTTCGGTAGTAGTCATGGATGTTAGACATGGCGGCCCCACCCGCCCCGCTCGCGGAACACGCCATCCGGGGTGAGGGATACGGCCCTCAAAATGCTTTGTTCGCCAAAACGGTCCCTGATCCGGTCGCAGGCGGCATGCAGAAGGCGGGCTTTCTCCGCCTCCCCAAACAGGTCTACCTGCTCCGAGGTGTTTTTAACAAGGCCGGCCAGGGACACCCCCACCATCCTGACCGGTTTCCACTCCGGCCAGTGCCGGCGCAGCAGTTCCACGGCCACCCTGTATATATCATTGGCGGAGGCGGTGGGGCAGGTTACGCTTTGCGAGCGGGACATCCACAAAAATTCAACATCTTTCAGAGTAAGGTTGACCGTCCTGCCCACAAACCCGCCCAGGCGCACCCGCCTGCATACAATTTCACACAGCTCCAGGATAACCACCTCTATCTGGGGGTAACCCCGGTAGTCCCTGGGCAAAGTAATCTGGTGCCCGATGGACTTGACCTTCTCCAGGGAGCGCGGGTCGACGGGGCTGTAGTCAATGCCGTTGGCGGACAGGTACAGGACGTGTCCAAGAAGGCCGAACCTTTTTCGCAGCACAGCCAGGGGGTAGCAGGCAAGGTCTCCAATGGTATGGATGTTTAAATCACGCAGCCTCTTCTCCAGGCGCGAGCCTATCCCGAAAAGCTCCCGGGCCGGCAGGGGCCACATTTTATCGGGCACATCGGTAAGGTCCAGGACCGTAAGCCCGTCCGGCTTCTGCATGCCGGCGGCCATTTTAGCCAGGAGTTTGTTGGGGCCCACCCCGACGCTGCACATCACGCCTACCTCCTCTTTAATCCTTTTCTTCAGTTTAAGCGCGATATCGAGCGATGACCCGAAAAGGTGCCCGCACCCGGAGAGGTCCATAAAGGCTTCATCAATGGAGAAAGGCTCCACCAGCGGGCTGAAATCCTTCATAATCCTGATAATCCGGGCAGAGAAATTAACATAGTGGCTGTGCCCGGGCTTCAGGAAAATGCCGTCCGGACAGAGGCTCCTGGCCTCCCACACAGCCATGCCCGTTTTCACCCCGAAGGCTTTTGCCTCGTAGGAAGCAGCCAGGACTATACCGTGGCGCTTGGCCGGGTCACCGCCGACTATAACCGGTTTTCCCCTGAGCCGGGGCTCCATGGCCTGGTGTACACTGGCAAAAAATGAATTCATATCTGCCAGCAGGATTGGACAACGCAAAAAAACCACCACCAAAACACTTGTTCTGCTTACATTATAATACGAACATGTGTTCTTAGTAAAGTGGTTGTATCTGGATCAAAAATGCGACAGGGGGACGGTTCTCGCCTGTCGCATTTTTCGTTGCCCGGTTTATAGTTTTCATAAGTATGCGACAGGGGGACGGTTCTTGCCTGTCGCATTTTTCGTTGCCCGGTTTATGCGACTATCATAAGCAAACAATTTGACAGGATTTACGGATTTAAATTATAAATCCTGAATTAATCCTAATTAATCCTAATTAATCCTGTCAATTTGTTTTAATGTTTAATTTTGCAGCCTTTTAAATTCAACATAGGAATAAACCATCGGAACAATAGTCGCAACGCCGAGAGATACTCCAAGCAGGATCCCGCCCCAAATTCCCCCTAGCAAAGAGGCGATCAGCCCAAGCAATCCCGCCGCCACCCA
>CAZPXL010000010.1:0-19049 GCA_964591005.1 uncultured Eubacteriales bacterium | reverse complement strand
AACAGCTTATGCAGGCGGCGCGGATTGTGCGCGAAGCCGGCGGCACTATACTGCGTGGCGGCGCATTCAAGCCGAGGACTTCGCCTTACTCTTTCCAGGGGTTGGAGGAGGAAGGCTTGAAGCTTCTGGCCGAAGCGCGGGAAGAAACAGGGCTTTTAATAGTCACCGAGGTAATGGACGTGCGGACGGTGCCGATGGTGGCGCAGTACGCCGATATTCTGCAGATTGGCGCCCGCAATATGCAGAACTTCTTTCTGCTGCGGGAGGTCGCCAAGGTCGATAAGCCGGTTGTTTTAAAAAGAGGACCGTCCGCCACTATCGAAGAATGGCTGATGGCCGCGGAATACATTATGGCCGGCGGCAACTACAAAGTAATCCTCTGTGAGCGGGGTATCAGGAGTTTTGAAAACTACACAAGAAATACACTCGATTTGACGGCGGTGCCCGTGGTCAAGTACCTGTCACACCTGCCGGTAATCGTTGACCCCAGCCACGCCATCGGTATGTGGAGATTTGTGTCGCCGATGGCCAGGGCGGCTATTGCCGCCGGGGTAGACGGGGTAATGGTGGAAATGCACCCCAACCCGGCTGAAGCTCTATGCGACGGTCCGCAATCACTGACCCCGGAGAATTTTAAATTAATGATGGAAGACCTTAAGAATATTGCCGGCTTAATGGGGAGGCAAATGCCTTGATCCCTGTTTTTAAAAGGGCAGCAATTATAGGTGTGGGCCTTATAGGCGGCTCCCTGGGCATGTCTCTATGCAGCAGGGGACTGGCGGGGGAAGTTGTCGGGGCCGGTTCCCGTGTTGAAAACTTGCGCCTGGCAGTGGAACTGGGCGCTGTGAACAGGTATGCCGGCTCCCCGGCCGAGGGAGTGGCGGGAGCTGACCTGGTGATCATCGCCACCCCGGTGAGCGCCACCCTGCCGGTACTGCGCGAAATAATGCCTCGCCTTTTGCCCGGGGCGGTGGTAACCGATGTCGGGAGTACCAAGGCTGAAATAGTCCGGGCGGCTGAAAAAATGCTGCCGCCCGGCATTAGTTTTGTGGGCGGCCACCCCATGGCCGGCTCAGAGCATAACGGTGTCGGGGGAGCCGACCCGTATTTATTCGAAAACGCTTTTTACCTGATTACGCCGACCGCCAATACTAAAAAAGAAGCGCTGGAAAAAGTAAAAAAACTGGTTGTTGGAGTAGGCGCGAAGTATGTTGAGATCGCTCCGGACAGGCATGACCTGGCCGTAGCCGCAGTCAGCCACCTGCCTCACCTGCTGGCCGCGGCCCTGGTCAACACTGTGGCGCGCATGCCGGAAAGCGAGTCTGTTTTGCCTTTAGCCGCGGGAGGCTTCCGGGACACCACCAGGATAGCCGCCGGCAGCCCGCCAATGTGGCGGGATATTTTTGCCTCCAACCGCGGGCAGGTGCTTAAAATGATCAGTGACTTCAGGGCTGAACTTGATTTTTTTGAAAGGTGTCTCCAGGATGGTAATATGGACTCAATCCATTCGTCCCTTGAGGACGCCAGGGCCGCCCGTAGAGCCCTGCCGGCCAAAACCAGGGGATACCTGCCGACGCTTTATGAGGTTATACTGACTGTACCGGACCAACCCGGCATTATAGCCGGCTTTACAGTCTGCCTGGCTGAAAACGGCGTGAATATCACTGAAATAGAAATTTTAAGGGTACGAGAAGGCGAGGGCGGAACGATCAGGGTCGGGTTCGCCACCGAGCGTGAGCAGGAAAACGCCATCCGCGTACTCAGGGAAAAAGGCTACACGGCCCGAAAAAAATAAAACGCGACAAGGGGACGGTTCTTCTGTCGCGAAATTGTATACAAAAGTGCGACAGGAGAACCGTCCCCTTGTCGCATTATTAAGCGAAGGAAGGGTTTTTGTGGATCTGCGAATTGAACAGGCACGCTTCCTGCGGGGAGATATCAGCGTGCCGGGCGACAAGTCCATATCTCACCGGGCGGTTATGCTGGGCGCGCTGGCCGAGGGTGAAACAGTTATTGAAAACTTCCTGCCAGGCGAAGACTGCCTGTCGACGATTGACTGTTTTAGAAAACTCGGCATTGAAATAGAAGGCCCGCGGGAGGGTGTGGTCAGGGTATCCGGACGGGGACTTGATGGCCTGAGAGAGCCTGAAGACATACTGGACGCCGGAAATTCCGGCACCACCATGAGGCTTCTGCTGGGTATCCTGGCAGGACAGCATTTTTTCAGCGTGATCACCGGCGATGATTCCCTGCGCAGTCGCCCCATGGCCAGGGTGACAGGCCCGCTGATTAAGATGGGCGCCTCTATTGACGGAAGAAGGGAAGGCAGCTGTGCCCCCCTTTCAGTGAGAGGGGGCAGCTTAAGTGCAGTTTCACATGTTTCACCGGTGGCAAGCGCCCAGGTGAAATCAGCCCTGCTGCTGGCGGGCCTGTTCGCCGACGGCCGGACCTCGGTTACTGAACCATACCGGTCCAGGGACCACACGGAAAAAATGCTGAAACATTTTGGGGCCGTCCTGGAGATTGACGATAAAACCGTATATATCAGCGGCCGCCCGCGGCTGAAGGGGCAAAAGCTAAGGGTCCCCGGAGATATATCATCGGCTGCTTTTTTAATTACGGCCGCCGCTTTACTGCCCGGCTCGGATTTGACAATCAGGGGAGTGGGAGTAAACCAAACCAGAAGCGGCATCATTGATGCGCTGGAAATGATGGGAGCGGATATAGAAAAGCTTAACCCGAGAGAAGACGGGGGAGAGCCAGTCGCTGACATCAGGGTCCGCTATGGGGGCAGGCTGCGTGGCGTTAATATAGGAGGGGAGATGATTCCCCGCCTGATAGACGAGATACCGGTGCTGGCGGTAGCAGCCGCGGCAGCGGAGGGGAAAACAGAAATCCGCGACGCCGCCGAGTTAAAAGTTAAGGAGAGCAACCGTATAGCCGCCGCCGCGCGGCTGATGTCCGGGTTCGGGGCTGTTGTGGCCGAACTGGAAGACGGTTTAACGATCAGGGGAGGCAGTTTTATGGAAGGTTGTTTCTGTGACAGCCAGGGCGATCACCGCATAGCTATGGCCGCCGCTGTAGCCGGCCTTCTGGCAGGCGGCAAGACCGTGGTGCGCGGCGCTGAGTGCATTGACGTCTCTTTCCCCGGGTTCGGTGAAATATTAAGAAATATCACGGTCAGATAATACGAATGATAGGGACATATCTCTCCGGCATTGCAGGTCGAAATAATTTCGGCTATTTTGTGCGGCTAAAGCCGCACCTCCAAGAGGTGTGTCCCATTTCAAATACAATTGGGCGGGATTTATAGCGCCAATAACGTGCGAAGGCACAATTCATGGAATTGTAAACTTAATAATCAGGGTAGAATAATAAAAAATGAAAGCCTAATATCCTGTCTTCCTGCTATGATAATAAAGGAAAAACTGATGCAGTGTCGAAAATAAATAATTTATATGGAAATTAGAAACTGTAGCAATATCAGGAGTGCTGTAATGATCTCAAATCCATATGTAGCCATAGACGGGCCGGCGGGAGCCGGTAAGAGTACCGTTGCGAAGACGCTGGCAAAAAAGCTGGACTTCATATATGTAGACACGGGGGCAATGTACCGCGCCGTGACGCTGGCGGCGCTGCGTAAAGGTATCGATCTGAAAGACCATGATTGTTTAACCAGGCTGGCCCTGGATGTGTCCGTGGCGCTGTTGCCGGATGGAAACGGCGGACTGAAGGTGCTGCTGAACGGTGAAGATGTATCGGAAGATATCCGCAGCCAGGAAGTGTCAAAAAATGTTTCCCTGGTGGCGATGGCGCCTGGTGTGAGAAAACGCCTGGTTGAGCTGCAGAGAGCTATGGCTGCCCGGGGTGGAGTGGTAATGGAGGGGCGGGACATAGGAACGGTCGTTTTACCTGACGCCCCTGTAAAGATATTTCTGACTGCGTCTCACGTGGAAAGGGCGAAGAGGCGAAGAGAAGAACTCGCCGCGAAGGGTAATTTAATAGATCAGGAACAGATGGAAAAAGAAATCCTGATCAGGGACCAGATCGACTCAACCCGTGAGGCGGACCCTCTTACCCAGGCTGAGGACGCTGTGATTATTGACAGCACATCCTTTTCAGTGAAAGAAGTCGTTGATATGATCATGGCGCTTGTTTTGGCGGAAGACAGATCATGATCTACAGGCTGCTCAAATTTCTGGCGAGGATGATATTAATAACGGTAAGACGCTGGGATGTGCAGGGAAGGGAGAACCTGCCCGCCAGCGGCGGGGCCGTCCTGGTGGCAAACCACGTCAGTTACTGGGACCCGGTTGTTGTTATCTGCGCTTTCAGAAGGAAAGTGCATTTCATGGCCAAGTCGGAACTTTTCAACATACCTGTAATCGGATACGTTTTACGAATTTCCGGTTCTTTTCCGGTGCGGAGGGACAAATCAGACCGGGAGGCGATCAGGACCGCGATCAGGCTTCTGGAAGAAGGACAGGTCGTGGGTGTTTTCCCCGAGGGGACCAGAAGCCATTCCGGGGAACTTTTAAAACCGCATCTCGGCGCTGCGATGCTGGCCGCTAAAGCGAAGGTCCCCATGATCCCCATTGCTCTTACCGGTACCAGGGGGGTTTTCGGCAGGGTCAGGATGACCATAGGGGTTCCCATCGTGTGCCAGGAATCAAAGAAGAGCAGCAAGGCTGACCTGGAAAAAGCAAGTGACCACGTTATGGAGCAAATAGCCGCCATGATAAAAAAACAATAAAATGAAAAGACATACAGTTTAAACTGTATATTAAGAAGGAAAATAAAAGTTCTTAAGCGAATCTTTTTTTGGATGATAATATAACGGTGATGATATGAGAGTAAAGGTGGCCTCTAAAGCAGGTTTTTGTTTTGGGGTTAAGAGGGCCATAGAACTGGCCAGGGATACCGTTCGGGAAAGTGAAGGCCCTATTTTTACCCTGGGGCCGCTGATCCACAACCCGCAGGTTGTGGCCTCACTGGCTGAGAAGGGCATATGCGAAATTAATGATGTAAAAGATATTGGTGAAGGCACTCTTGTTGTCAGATCCCATGGCGTGAGTCCGGATGTGCTCGATGAGGCCATGAAGCAAGGTATAAATATTGTGGATGCAACCTGCCCTTTTGTGCGCAGAGCGCAGGATTTGGCACGTGAACTCACCGGACAGGGCTTTCAGGTTGTGGTGGTAGGCGACCGTGATCACCCTGAGGTGCAGGGGATAGTTGGTTGGACGAACGGCAAGGCTTTGGTTGTGGAGAACCCGGAAGAAGCGGCTCTTTTAAATAACGATGCACAATACGGAATAATAGCCCAGACAACTCAAACGCTGGAGAACCTCGATTCTATTGTCGAGGTTATCCATAAAAAAGGCGTTGGTTACAAAGTATGCAATACTATTTGCAGCGCTACGAACCAACGGCAGGAGGCCGCTCTGGAACTTGCCCGGAATGTGGGCGTGATGATCGTGGTGGGTGGCGCAAACAGCGCCAACACAAGAAAACTGGCGAGCATCTGCCGCAAGTCCGGAACTGCCACTTATCACATTGAGACCGCGGATGAACTTGATCCGGCCTGGTTTCAGGGGATTGGCACGGCGGGGTTGACAGCGGGCGCATCCACACCCGACTGGATTATAGAGGAGGTAAGGAAACGTATGAGCGAGATTGAAGATCTGAACGGGCAGGAACAGGAAGAGGGAATGAAAGACACGGTTGAGGTGAAGGCTGTTCGTCACGGCGAAATTTTAAAAGGCACGGTTGTCCACGTTGGGCCTGATGAAGTCATGGTGGACATAGGGGCTAAATCCGAGGGCGTCATACCAATCAGAGAGCTGTCGTGCTGTGAAGTTAATTCACCCCAGGATATTGTTAAGGTTGGGGATGAGATAGAAGTTTATGTTTTAAAAGCTGAAGATAACGAAGGCCGGCTGATCCTGTCCAAAGAAAAGGCTGACGCTGAAAAAGCATGGGTTAAGCTTGAGGAAGCAATGAATTCCGAGGAGTCAGTCGAGGGTGTCGTAAGGGATGTGGTTAAGGGCGGCCTGCTCATAGACGTGGGGGTGCGCGCTTTTCTGCCCGCCTCACTGGTTGAAAGAGGCTATGTGGAGGACCTGTCAAAATACCTGGGCCAGAGTATTACCTGCAGGGTAATAGAGATGAACAGGGGCAGGAAAAAGGTAATTCTGTCACGCAAAGCGGTATTGGAAGAAGAATATGCCAGGCTGCGACTGGATATGCTTGAAAACCTGCAGGAAGACCAGGTGGTCAAAGGCATAGTACGCCGGCTGACCCAATTTGGAGCTTTTGTGGATATCGGCGGTGTTGACGGCCTCCTGCATATTTCCGAGATGTCCTGGCACCGGATCAACCACCCGTCGGAAGTGGTTAAGGTTAACGATGAAATTGAGGTTAAGGTCTTAAGGATCGACAGGGAAAAAGAAAAGATATCTCTCGGTTTAAAACAGGTTTTGCCGAATCCCTGGGACACGGTGGAACAGAAGTACCCGGTGGACTCCATTATCACGGCGAAGGTGGTCAGGCTTGCGCCCTTTGGCGCCTTCCTGCAGTTGGAGCCCGGCGTGGAAGGGCTGGTGCACATATCGCACCTGGCTGACCGGCATATTGCCAAGCCGGATGAGGTGGTTACTGAAGGGGAAGAGGTCAATGTCAAGGTATTAAGCATAGATACCGGTGAAAAACGGATTCGCCTTTCTATCAGGGAGGTAGCCAGGGAAAAACAGGAGCGGGAATACCAGGAAAACACCGCTGTCAAGCAGCAAGAGCAGGCGGATGTGGTCACAATAGGTGACATGGTCGGAGATCTTTTTGAAAAGAAACAAGAACAAGAATAATAAGCAGAGACATGAGCGGCTGACAGCCGCTCTTTTTTTGTGCATATTTTTAGTGTGATTGGACAGCCTATTCATGAAATTTCCATGAATAAGGGGGGCGTATATTTTGGATCAAAATTCCATAGGAATCATTATCCTGATTGTGGTTTCGATACTTATTTACCTGGGGCTCGCTCAGAGGGCCCTTGACCGGATGAGGCTTTCCGATAGGGGAGCGCTATTGGTTATCGGCTTAATCATATTAGGAGGATTTATAAATATTCCCCTGCCTTTTCTACCTTATAACACATCGTTAAATGTCGGAGGCGCCCTGGTCCCGGTCGGGCTTGCCATTTACCTTCTGGTCAGAGCGGGTACAAGCAAAGAGTGGACAAGGGCCCTGGTTGGGACTCTTGCGACGGCTGTTGTTGTATACATTGTGGGATCACTGATCAATTCAGGATCCACAATGGAGCCGGCCGGCCGCTGGGCTGTAATTGACGCTATTTATCTATATCCCCTGGTGGGCGGCATAGTTGCCTATTTGTTCGGCCGGTCAAGGCGGGGAGCGTTTATATCAGCCACTCTCGGCGTACTGCTGGTAGATGTTTACCAGTATGTATGGCTTATCAATCAGGGCGCGCCGGCCACCTACACCATGGCCATCGGCGGCGCCGGGGCCTTTGACGCCATAGTGCTGGCAGGTATAGTCGCTATCCTTCTGGCTGAATTAATTGGAGAGTCGCTGGAGAGATTAACTGGCGGCCCTAAAACTGAAGGGCGCCCGCCTGAACTTGTGAAAGGATTAAAAAAACCAGGACAGCATATTCCCGCGGGTATGGCCGGCGATGAAGAAATAGGAAGGGAGGATGAGAGCAGATGAAAAAAAGCAGAAACGGGTTTGCTATTTATACAGCAGTTTTGCTTGTAGGCATATCACTGCTTGTATTCAGTGCAAACAGGGATATGCAGTTCTGGCCTGTTATAAACACGGCGGGGCTTTTTGATAAGGATAAGGAGACGCCTGATCATATTGCCGGCATTTTCACCACAATCTTTGACGAACAGGGCAGCATGCTGAGTATGATGTCGCGAACCGCCTATGTAGGTGATGAGCTTTACACCTCGGAAGGGAAGAGTTACCGGATAACCAGGGTGCAGGGTGACACGGCGGAAGCGGTCTTTTTGGGAATGGACTCCCAGATAATCGCCTATAATGATTTTTTCTCCGCCCAGGAAGTTCCGGTACTAACAAATTTGGCAGAGAAAAAAGGAAACATTGCTGTTTATCATTCCCATACGGACGAGTCCTATGTTCCCTCGGACGGGACAGAATCTATTCCCTTCAAAGGCGGCATTTACCAGGTGGGCAAAGCCATGGTCGATAAACTGCAGGGAAGCGGCGTTACGGTGAATTATGACGAGACCGCTCACGACCCCCATGACAACAACGCTTATGTCCGTTCCAGGAGGACAGCCGCAAATTTAATGAAAAGCAAGCCCGCCGCTATTTTTGACGTGCACCGCGACGGCGTGCCCGATCCAGCTTACTACCGGGGGGAAATAAGCGGCAAGGACGTGGCAAAGCTGCGGCTGGTTGTGGGCAGGCAAAATCCCAGGATGGAAACGAACATGGACTTTGCCAAGCGAATGATGGCGGCAGCTAATAATTTGCACCCGAAAGTGGTAAAGGAAATTTTTGTGGGCAAGGGTGATTTTAACCAGGATCTATCTCCCACAGCATTGCTAATTGAAGCAGGGACTCACACAAACAGCAAGGAAGAAGCTGCAAGGGGCCTCGCGTTTTTTACTGAAGCCGTTCCGGCCGCTCTTGGCATAAGCGGCGCTCCGGCCGCTGCGCCAACGGCTCCGGGTACGACACCGGGAGCAGGCGGAGGGTGGAGAGCGGCTGGATGGATATTGGGAATTACCCTGGTCCTGGGCCTGGGCTTTGTAATTATAAACTCGGGCGGTTGGGGTAAAGCAAAAAACAATATGTCTGGTTTCGCCAGGGAGATTACCGGGTTGTTCCCGCGCCGCGCGGCCCGCAAGCCGGGCATGTCCGGCAGTGACCAGGATAAAGACAAATAAAGTTAGCATTTTTAGTATAGAGGGAGGATGCCGGATATATGCCTGATTACATTATAGTAATAACAGCCGGCATCCTTGCCGGCACTTTATCGCGCATAATCCTGCTCAGGAGTGACTACAGGCAGTACCCGGGTTACCCGCACGGTTACCTGTCGCACCTGCTCCTGGGTTTTATCGCATCAGCGCTGGGAGCCGTGGCGGTCCCCGCAGTCTTAAAACCGGAATACACCGCAGTGACTTTTCTGGCCCTGGCCGCACAGCAGTTCCGGGAGATCAGGGACATGGAGCGCCGTACCCTGGAAAGCCTGGAGAGAACGGAATTAATCAAAAGAGGTTTTGATTATATCGAGGGGATTGCACGGACTTTTGAGGCGAGAAACTATTTGGTGATGGCGACGGCGTTCGCCACCAGCCTGGCCACACAGTTCGGCGGTTTGCCGGCGGGAGGGGTGGTGGCTGTTATAACGCTTCTAATCAGCCGCAGCCTCATGTCGGGAGAGGTTGTCGGAAATATCTGCGATATCGTCCCTGCCCGTTTGAGTTTCAAGGGCCCGGTACTGATGGTGGATGAAATAGGCATTATCAATGTCGGTTTAAAAAACATGCGTGAAGATATATTAAAAAACGGGCTGGCTGTAAAAATAAAGCCAAAAGACGGCAACGCCAGGTCTATTATCCATGACATCGGCCAGCGAAACGCCATTGCTTTTACAGCGGCTGTCATTCTTGGGACAAGAAAAGACGTGGACACTCCCGAATACACGCCGCTGGTGCGTAAGAACACTGAAACGGGGGAGGCCGGCCTTTATATAATGCCGGTGGAAAGGGACATGGAGCAGCTGATAGCGGCTGTCAAACTTACGCCGGTCCTTGAAAGCGCCAGCAGCAAGCCGCTGTTTGCCGGTTCCTCCATAAGAGAAGCCAAAGAGAAGGTGGATTAAAGCTTGGAAGGTTCAGGGAGTGGTATCCTGGCAGTGATATCTCTTAACAAAGATCTCGTCAGCGGGGGAGCGCCCATTTTTTTTGCCCGGAACGAGGAGGAGATGGAGACGATAGCCGGATATTTAGAAAAAATACTTGACGCCATGGTGCATGATCTGGGAAACGATACCTATGTCGTAGTAAGGCACTGATTCTAAATAATGAATCAGGCACCCCACTTATTTACTTATTTAGATGTTCAAGTACGGTGAGGTAATGTAATGAAAATTATTTACCACTGCTACGGCGGAAGCCATTCTTCCGTAACCGCCGCTTCAATTCATTTGGGACTGCTGCCTGTGGATCGGGTTCCCAGCCGGGAAATGTTCTGGAAGCTGCCGCTTTTTGACCGCCAGGAGGCCGATCAGCACGGGCATATTTATTACATGGGCATAGATGAATTCGGCAACGAGGTTTACCTGTCCGCTCGCCGCGGCAGGCCGCAGGTTTTGGAAAACGTCTTTGAAGGACTGGCGGAGATATTTTCAATTCCAAAGGATGACTACCTGCTGGTTAATGTAATGAATAATGTAAACCTGACCATGAAATTCGGAGGTTATATCTCACGCCGCTGGGGATTTATCAGGCTTGGCAGGCCGATCGTGACAATGGGAACACAGGTGGCATATTTTCGTGTGGTTAAGCTTGTCCAAAAGGTAAAGGACGCGGTGAGGGGGGGACTTTGTGAGAATTCTATACTTCAGCGACAGCAAGTTTCCTCTGGCGGCGGTGGCCGGCTCGATCCATACGGGCCGGATGCCGGCCGCCGGGCTGCCGGACCCGGACCAGTTAAGGGACCTGTTGTTTTTGAATATAAGAGGAGGGGAAGGGAAAATAATTTCCCTGGGGGAGGACGATAACAGAAATAAAGTGTACGCTCTTTCCGTAAGGGGTGAGCGGGGGATGGTCTACCGCCTGGTGGAAAGCTTCCTGAATATCTATAACATACCTGCGGTTGAAATGAGAATGGCTGACAATACTTTCAGGGATAATATATTCCTCCAGTCAGGCAAACTGTTGTGCCGCTTTGCTTTTTTGGCTCCTCTTGGCTGTCTGCTTACCGTCATTGGCATAAAAAAGCTGTACGGGGGACTGGCCCGGTGGGCGCTTGAGGTAAAAGCGGACGGGGCAATTCTTCCTTGACTATATAATGGAAATTATAGATAATTGTTAAGAGTAAACACGGGAGGTTGCCCCATGAAATGCCGCGGCCTGAAAATATTTATGGTGGAGCCCGGGAGCATCGCGGATGAACTGGGCCTTGAAGCGGGTGACCGGGTAACGGCGATTAACGGCGCGCCGGTCAGGGATTTAATAGATTTTCGCTATTTGGTAGCCGATGAACTGCTTTCTATAGATGTAAAGAAAACCGGTGGGGAAGAATGGCTGTTGGAGGTAGAAAAAGATTTCGACCAGGACCTGGGGATAGACTTCGGGTCGGACGGTTTTGGGCCGACGTTACGATGCAGCAATAAGTGCGTTTTCTGTTTTGTCGACCAGATGCCTTCAGGTATGCGCAGGACTCTTTATGTAAAGGATGACGATTACCGGCTTTCTTTCTGGAGCGGCAATTTTATAACATTGACAAACCTCAGCCAAAACAAGCTCAAAAGGATTGCCAGGCAGCGGCTCAGCCCGCTTTATATCTCGGTCCACACCACAAACCCGGAACTCAGGGAAAAGATGCTGAGAAACGTCAGGGCGGGCGCTGTTATGGAACAGCTGCGTTTTCTGGCTGAAGCCGGCGTAGAAATGCACACCCAGGTGGTGCTGTGCCCGGGCTTAAACGATGCTGAAGAGCTTGAGAGAACGGCTTGCGACCTGGCTTCCCTGTGGCCTGCCGTAAGGTCGCTGGCCGTTGTGCCGGTAGGTCTGACCCGTTTCAGAGAAAACCTTTACCCCCTGGATATGTTTACCCCTGAAAAGGCCCGCGGGCTTGTCCGCTGGATCCACGCCAGGCAGAAAGAATTCCTGGCCAGGTTCAAACACCCCTTTATTTTTGCCTCAGACGAATTTTACCTGCTGGCCGGAGAACAGTTACCCGGGGCGGACAAATACGACGGTTTCCCGCAAATTGAAAACGGGGTCGGCCTGGCCCGGCTTTTTATGGACGAATGGGCCGAAGTTGAGGGCGGCCTGCCTGATCAGGCCGCGAAACAAAAAATTATTCTGGTTACGGGGGAACTGGGAGCTAAAATGCTTAGTCCTGTCGTTGCGAGGCTGAATAAAATTTCAGGGCTGCAGGTATCGGTCAAAGTTGTTGAGAATGAATACTTCGGAAATCAGGTCACGGCAACAGGCCTGGTAACCGGGAGCGATATTCTGAACCAGGTGGCTCCGGGTGAGACCGGCGACCTGCTGGTAATCCCATCGGTTATGCTTAAGAAGGGCGAAAAGGTGTTTTTGGACGACGTGAGCCTGGAAGATCTGGCTGAGAGGCTAAAATCAGCAGTGGCGGTTGTTTCCGGGCCTCGCCAACTGGTTGAAGTCATAATAAAGAGTCCTGAAAAAGCTGAGATATTTATTGATAAAAGAAGTTAGTTTCATTTAAATTAAGGGCAAAATAAAACAAGTTGAAGAAATTCACACCACGTTGCTGACGAAGAAGAAAAATTACAGGGATATATTTAATCATTTAATTTAGTCAAGGTGGTAAGAGAATTCTGAATTATTTTTGGACAAACACAATTTGGTATGTCGCTTTAGGAATGACAACAGTATTTGAAGTAACTTACTTTATGGTTAAAACCAACAACCGCAAGCTTGCATTGGCATTGTATTTAACCATTTGCGGAGCGGTTTTCGTGGCTGAAGTAAGCATTTATGACTTTTTCAAGGGATATATGTATTATCCAATGATTATTCAGGACACCGCGACTCCTGATAAACAGATAGCCCAGCAATTAATCCGCTTTCATGATGGGCTGATAGGCAATTTTTTTTCTCAATACTCGGTAGCGGCAACAGCCGTCCTGATTTTAATTTTAAAGCTTAAAAAGTATTGGTATTTTATATTTGCAGGAATATATGCTGGAATTGAAGAGTTATTTATATATTTAGGTATTTATGAACATTTATGGTGGCGGACATGGATGACGGTTGCCGGTCTTTTAGTACTGTTCTGGGTTACTGAAAAGCTTTATAATAAAACACTTCAGGGTATGGGAAGCGTAATTAAATATTTTGCTGTTTTTTTGGGAGTGTTTGCTTTATATGTTTTCTTTAAAGATATACCCCTTATTTTATGCGATCTTTATTATGGTTTGTATATTTTACCCGATCCGACCATAAGTGATTCGATTGTCTTTGCCATCCAAAACCTTTTATTTTTCAATGTAATCATGATTGCATATTTCCGAAAATGCAAATGGCATTGGCATGCGTTGATTATATTGTTTTTGTCGGCAATTAATTATTTTTCATGGAACTTTAACTATGTACTTGTTAATGCTAATACAGTCTTGTTTTTAATATTTACTTTCGTATCTATTCTGGAGATATATTTGTTTGTGTATATTGTCGACAGGTTATATGAATCCAGTAGCCAGTTTAATAAGTTATAAGAAAGCTACAGATAATTAGCAATTTATGGAGGACGGAATATTGGCTAAACCGGTAGTGGCAATAGTAGGGCGGCCGAATGTCGGCAAATCGACCCTTTTTAATCGAATAGTAGGCGGCCGGGTGGCTATAGTGGAAAGCCGGCCGGGTGTGACCAGGGACCGGCTTTACCAGGATGCCGAGTGGTGTGGCCGCAGCTTTGCCCTGATTGATACAGGCGGTCTGGACTTTCAGGAAAGCGGAGAGATAATTGAGGGGATACGACGCCAGGCAGAGCTCGCCATTACCGAGGCTGACGTAGTCCTCTTTGTTGTGGACGCCCGGGCGGGACTCAACCCGGATGATGAAGAAGTTGCTTCTATAATCAGGCGTTCCGGCAGGCCGGCCATACTTGTCGCCAACAAAGTAGAGAACTTTAACTATAAGACTGAGACATATGATTTCTACCGGCTGGGACTCGGTGACCCGATACCGGTATCAGCGGCGGAAGGACTGAATACCGGCGACCTTCTGGACAGGCTTGCTGAACTGCTGCCGGCCGGTGATGTGGAAGATTATCCCCCGGACGTAATAAAGATAGCTGTAATCGGCCGTCCCAATGTCGGCAAGTCATCTTTTGTCAATGCCATCCTGGGTGAAGACAGAGTGATCGTAAGCGATATCCCGGGTACAACCAGGGACGCGGTGGACACAATGTTCCAGGTGGGAGAAAGTCATTACGTCATAATTGACACGGCAGGTCTGCGGCGCAGAAGCAAGATCGAACTGCCAACCGAAAAGTACAGTGTGATACGCACCCTGAGGGCGGTGGACAGGTGCGATGTGGTCCTGGTAATGCTGGATGCGGCGGCGGGAGTTACCGAGCAGGACAAACGCATCGCCGGTTATGCCCATGAAGCGGGCAAAGGGGCGGTGCTGGTGGTTAACAAATGGGACCTGGTTGAAAAAGATGAACGCACAATGAACCGGCACACTGAAAATATCCGTCAGGAATTTGGGTTTATGAAATACGCTCCCGTGATCTTCATCTCAGCCATCACAGGCAAGCGTGTCACTAAAGTGCTGGAGATTGTGGACTTTGTCGCTGAGCAGCACGCGACGCGCATAGCCACTCCGGATTTAAACAATCTGTTCAAGGAAGCGGTTATGCAGACACCGCCTCCGACCGACAAAACCAGGCGGCTTAAAATTTTATATGTGACCCAGGGCGGGGTTAAGCCGCCGAAATTCATAATTTTTGTAAATGACCCGGAACTGATGCATTTTTCTTACCTGCGTTACCTGGAAAACCAGGTGCGGTCCGCATACGGTTTTGAAGGGACACCGATCCGTTTGGTCCTTCGCAAAAGGACCAGGGAGACTGAATGAGATATAAGCACACGAATCCCGTCTCCGTGTGCTTTAATGAAAATACTATTTCATAGATATGTAGTAAGTAAAATATCCAATATGCAATACAAATTTAATTGCGAAATTAACATTTCATAGTATTAGCGCAATGAGACCCGTCTCCGTGTATTAATGTTAGGAGAGAGATATGACAGAGTATTGGGTGGTTATAGCAGGTTATCTGATAGGTTCGGTACCGTTCAGCTATATTGTTGGCCGCTTGTGGGCGGGCATTGACATCCGCCGGTGCGGCAGCGGCAATGTGGGTATGACCAATGTCTGGCGGAATGCCGGGCCTGCCGCCGGTATAACCGCGCTTGTGCTGGACCTTGGCAAGGGGATGCTGGCGGTGTGGCTGGCCAGGCAGTATGGAAACGAGTTGGTTGTGGCGCTGGCTGGGATAGCGGTGCTGGTCGGCCACAGCTGGCCGGTATTTTTGGGATTTAAGGGAGGCAAGCTGGTTGCCACCGGGGTCGGGGTAATGACCGCTATATCACCCACTGTGGGCATTACCGCGATGTTGATCTGGATCGTGGTGACCGGTGTTACCAGGTATGTATCAGTAGGCTCTATTACGGCAGTTGTTTTAATTCCATTTTTAATGTTAGCCAATCACCTGGAGCCTCCATTTCTGATACTGGGCGGTTTCGCGGCAATATTCGCCGTGTATAAGCATATCCCGAATATTAAACGGCTGTTAGCCGGTACAGAGCCTAGAGTAGTTTTTAAAAAAAGTTAAACGGAGGTCTGGCTGGTGGGCAAAAAAATAGGAATTTTGGGTGCGGGAAGCTGGGCGACTGCTATTTCCGTGCTCCTGGCCAAAAAAGGCTTTAAGGTAAAAATGTGGTCGATCATGGCTGAACAGGTTAAAGATATAAACGAGACCAGGGAGAATAAAGCTTTTTTACCCGGTGTAACCATTCCTCCCGGCGTCGAAGCCATGGACGACCTTGAGCAGGCGATATTTGACGCGGACGCTGTTGTTTTTGGCGTCCCCTCCCACGCTTTTCGTGAAGTTGTACGTAAAGCCGTATTATATATCCCGGGCGGAGCAATAATAATAAATGTTGCCAAGGGTATTGAGGAGGACAGCCTCTGCCGGATGTCACAGGCTTTTACCCAGGAAGCTGGCCCGGAAATGACCCGGAGGTATGTAGCCCTTTCCGGTCCAAGCCACGCGGAAGAGGTGGGCCGGATGGTTCCGACTGCGGTGGTTGCGGCGTCTTCCAGCATGGAAAGCGCGGAGTATGTCCAGGACTTGTTTATGTGTGAATTTTTCCGGGTGTATACCAACCCTGATATAACGGGAGTTGAACTGGGCGGCTCCCTGAAAAATATTATCGCCCTGGGGACCGGAATCGCGGACGGTCTCGGTTACGGTGACAATAGCAAGGCGGCTTTGATGACAAGGGGCCTGGCGGAAATATCCCGCATGGGTATGGCCATGGGAGCCAACCCGCTGACATTCGCGGGCCTGGCCGGGGTGGGGGATCTGATTGTGACCTGCACCAGCATGCACAGCCGCAACCGCAGGGCAGGCATCGCCATAGGCCAGGGCAAGTCGGTTGATGAAGCTATTGCCGAGGTAAAAATGGTGGTTGAGGGTGTCCGCACCACACGTGCCGCCAGGCGCCTGTCACAAAATTTGGGGGTGGAGATCCCCATTACTGAAGTGATACACCAGGTGCTTTTTGAAGAGCTGGACCCCGCTGTCGCGGTAAACAGGCTGATGACCAGGGGCAAAACTCACGAGATGGAGGAAGTGGCCCTGGCCGCGGCGGCCATTGGCAGGATAGAGCTTAAATAAAATGGATGGAGGGATACGATGTCCGGTAATATCTTGATTTACGGTAAAGACGATTGTCCTTACACTCAAGAGGCTAAAAAGGAATTTGCCCGACAAAAAGTTCCCTATCATTATTACGATGTCAATAAAAACAGGGACGCCTATGAAAAAATGCTTAAATTAACCTTCGGGGCAAATCAGGTGCCTGTTATCGTAAATGGAGGTAATATCAAAATTGGGTTCGGCGGGATCTGAGTTGTCTGACAAACCGGCCGGAGGCCGGTCAATTTAAGGTACCTGGTACCTAAGTTATTAAGTTATTCTCTGCATATGAACGGGGACATACCTCTGACAGAAGCCATGCTTTTGGAGAGGAATGTCCCCGTTATATATTTTCAGGTAAATTATGGTTATTATTTTTGGTTTTTTAATTTACGAGGGAATATTCGTCCAACATGCTCATATATATATACTGTTATTGTATGCCACTGGAAAAAAATAGACGTGGACTAGGTTTCACGAAGGGATTTGATATTTAACTTTTTGTATGCGGGGAGGGATGCAAATCTTTTATATAGATCTGCCTCGTCAAATTTTTTAGAAGGGAGTGTGTATATGGAGACGAACGATCTTTTCCGCGATATTGCGGAGCGTACAGGGGGGGATCTGTATCTCGGCGTGGTTGGCGGCGTGCGCACCGGCAAATCAACTTTTATAAAGCGCTTTATGGAATTAATGGTACTCCCCAATATGAATAACGTTTACGACCGGGAGCGGGCAAAAGACGAGCTGCCCCAGAGCGCGGCAGGGCGGACGGTGATGACCACCGAGCCCAAGTTTATCCCTAATGAAGCTGTTGAAATTCAAGTTACTCCGAACTTAAATATAAAAATACGTATGGTTGACTGTGTCGGCTATCGGGTTGAAGGGGCTCTTGGTTACGACGAGGAAGACGGACCCCGGATGGTGTCAACGCCCTGGTTTGAGGATCCAATCCCATTTCAGGAAGCAGCCGAGGTGGGCACCAGAAAAGTCATTTCCGAGCATTCCACCATGGGCCTGGTAATAACCACGGATGGTTCCATCACGGATATTACCAGGGAGAATTATTTAGAGGCTGAGGAAAGAGTAGTTGACGAGCTGAAAAATATCAACCGGCCTTTCCTGATGCTTCTCAACAGCACAAACGCGGCGGGGCAGGAAGCCGCCGATCTGGCCGCCGAATTAAGCGAAAAGTATGATATTCCGGTTATCCCTATTGACTGTGCCCAGATGGCCGAGGGAGATATCCTGAATATACTGGAGAAACTGCTGTATGAGTTCCCGGTGAACGAGGTTAATATCAACCTGCCGCCATGGGTTGAAGAACTGGATATTAAGCACTGGCTTCGTGATAAATTTGAAAAATCAATCCAGGAAACAGTTCAAAATGTGCGCCGCCTGAGAGATGTAAACGGAGCGGTTGAATCAATGGCCGACTATGACTTTGTGGATCAGGTAAAGCTGCACAGTATGGATGCCGGCACCGGTTCCGCGTCAATAAGCATAACTTCCAGCCCGTCTCTTTTTTACCAGGTGCTGAGCGAGCAGTCCGGCTTTAATATTGAAGGCGAAAAAGAGCTGTTCCGCATTGTCAAAGACCTGAGTGTGGCTAAAAGAGAATATGACAAGGTATCCGACGCACTGGCGGAGGTAAAGGACAACGGCTACGGTGTCGTTACCCCGACCCTGGGCGAATTGATCCTGGAAGAGCCGGAATTGATCCGCCAGGGCAGCCGCTTCGGCATCAAGCTGAAGGCCAGCGCGCCGTCGATCCATATGATCAAGGCGGACATCACCACCGAGATCACCCCGATCATAGGTACGGAAAAGCAGTGCGAGGAACTCGTGCAGTATATGCTCAGGGAATTTGAAGATAACCCGCAAAAAATTTGGAAATCTGAGATCTTCGGCAAATCCGTGCATGACCTGGTGCGGGAAGGTATCCAGAACAAAATTCACCGGATGCCTGAAAACGCGCAGGTTAAGCTTCAGGAAACCCTCCAGCGTATTGTCAATGAGGGTTCTGGCGGCCTGATATGTATAATAATCTAATTAATTTAACCGGTCTGCTGGCCGGTTTTATTTTTTATAAAGAGAAATTATATTTTTTCACCACACCGGCAAAATAATACTGGCTTTGCAACAAGAACAAGTTTTCTTTCAAGTTTATTTTAGTGCGAAAATCCTGAGCCAATGCTATAATGTCTAGCAGGAGCTTTTTAATTAAAATTATTAAGAATTATGCCGGATCCTGTTTAAAGGGGGAAAGAGTTGTGTCACAAAAAGAAATTGGTGTTGGGCTGCTGGGCATGGGCACTGTCGGCCGGGGTGTCTATAGGATTTTGAATGATAACAAA
>CAZPXL010000009.1:0-19121 GCA_964591005.1 uncultured Eubacteriales bacterium | reverse complement strand
CGGCCGGGACGCCGCTCACAAGAGAATGGTGGATCTGATCCAGGCGGGAAAAGTCAATGAACTGCCCTTTGATCCCAAAGGTCAGATTATTTACTACGTAGGGCCAAGCCCCACAAAGCCAGGAAAAGTTGTTGGTTCTTGCGGTCCCACAACCAGTTACCGCATGGACCCGTACGCCCCCGAACTATACAAGCTTGGCTTGAAAGCTTCTATCGGCAAGGGGAAGAGGTCTCCGGAAGTAATCGAAGCGATGAAAGAGTATAAAGGTGTATATTTCGCGGCCATAGGCGGCGCCGCGGCGCTGATTGCCAAGAGTATCAAGAGTGCCAAGGTTATCGCATACCCGGATCTTGGGGCTGAGGCGGTACATGAATTTGTGGTTGAAGATTTCCCCGTTGTAGTTGTTAACGATACCCTGGGCGGGGATCTTTATCAGGAAGGCATAAAAATATACGCCGTTAAATAGCTTGTCAGATTTTATAAAGAGATAACCAGGAGGAATTATGTCCGTAGAGGCAAATATTACCTTTTGGAATACTACAAAAAAGTGTTTTATGGGCTGCCCGACCAGTTTAACTGGTTGGGCTACCCCCTTTTTTTAAATTTAAATGTATTTTGATTTAAACCATTATTTTTAAATGGTTGCTTTTTGTTTTATAGATTTGCTGCTTGTTTTGCATTGTTTTGCAGTTTGGGTAGGGGGTCAAAATATAAAGAAATATATAAAGTGATAGAAAAAAGCCACAAGTAATGAAATAAAATTATTAATTTTTGGATATTTTCCGCTCAGGAAGAACAATTTATAAAGGAGCGGTTAAAGGGGGGGAGAAATAAAGGAATAAATACAATATATTAGAGGTGCAAGAAGGAAAAAGTATGGTAGCAACGAAATTAATTTGGGTAAGCTATTTTTCAAAATTTTTAAATAAAGCGCCAAATACAAAAATGGAGAGGAGAGATTTAGCCTGTGAAAATGTTCGAGTACATGGGTAAGGAGCTGTTTGCCAAATTCGGTATTCCGACTCCGAAAGGCAAAATGGTTACCAACCCGGAAGATGCCGCAAAAGTTGCTGCGGAAATTGGTGGTCCATGTGTTGTAAAATCTCAGGTGCTATCAGGTAAGAGAGGTAAAGCTGGGGGCATTAAGTTTCCCAACACTCCTGAAGAAGCCAAGGCAGCGGCGGAAGAAGTATTAGCAATGACCATCCAGGGGCTGCCGGTAGAATGTGTTCTTGTGGAAGAAAAATTAAAAATTGACAAAGAACTCTACATGTCAATAACAGTTGACGGATCTGCCAAACAGGCTGTCATGATTGCATCCGCTTACGGTGGAATGGAAATTGAAGCCCAGCCGGAAGAGTACATCATTAAGAAACATATTGATCCTGAACTCGGCATGCATCCTTTCTTTGCCCGTGAAGTTATCAGAAGAATGGGTGTAGATTTAAGGAGTCCGCACGGAAAAGAAATGGTGAAAATTGTTCAGTGCCTTTACAAAATCTGCAAAGAAAAAGACGCCGAACTGGTAGAAATCAACCCGCTGGTATTCAGTGACGACAGAGTAATAGCTGCTGACGCCAAGGTAACTATCGACGACGACGCTATGTTCCGCATGGTAGACCTGCCGATAGTTGATGACAAGTCCCCAGCCGAAAGAGCGGCAGCCGACCTCGGACTTTCCTTTGTTGAACTGGATGGCGATATCGCTGTTATGGCTAACGGCGCCGGCATTACCATGGGAACTCTCGATACGCTGCAAGCTTTCGGCGGCACTCCGAGAAACTTCCTTGACTGCGGCGGCGGAACCGGCAGAGAAGCGACTGCCAAAGCCCTCAAGATTCTTCTTAGCTTGAAACCGAAGTCTATGTTCATCAATATTTTTGGCGGTATTACGCGCTGCGACGATGTTGCTAATGCCTTTAAGGATATTAACACTGAACTGGGAGGTTTCCCCGTACCTGTGGTGATACGTCTTGTAGGTACCAACCAGGATGCCGGCCGGGAAATTTTGAAGTCAATCGGTATCGAAGCGTTTGATTTTATGCAGGATGCCGCAAAAAGAGTGATTGAACTTACAAAATAGTTTATCTTAATCATATGTGAAAGAGAAGAAGTCTCTAGAATTTCTTGAAAAGGGAGGATAAGTAAAATTGGCTATTATCATTGATGAGAATACGAATGTACTAGTCATGGGAATAACCGGCAGACAAGCTTCTTTCCATACCAAGCAGATGCTTGCCTATGGGACCAAAATTGTTGCCGGATGCACCCCCGGTAAAGGCGGTCAGGAAGTAGAGGGTATACCCGTTTACAACACGGTGAGTGAAGCCTGTGAAAAGCACAGGATCGACGCATCGGTTATATTTGTTCCCGCCCCGGGGACTAAAGACGCTGCGCTGGAAAACCTGGAAGCAGGAGTGAAGGTTGTAGTTATAGTAACAGAAGGCGTACCGGTATTTGACGAGATTGATATCGTTGCTTACGCGAAACGCAAAGGAGCCTATGTGCTCGGCCCGAACACATTCGGTATTGTTTCCGGCGGAAAATGCAAGATGGGCATTCCGCCAAACCAATATTTCATTGAGGGCGATGTCGGCGTAGTTGCCCGCTCCGGGACCTTGACCTATGAAATAGTCGGCAACCTCACCGCTAACGGCCTGGGCCAGTCCACCGTTGTTGGCATGGGCGGAGACCGGGCAGTGGGCCTGACCTTCGTAGATGTTTTAAAAATGTTTGAAAAAGATGATCAAACCAAGGCAGTCGTGCTGATTGGTGAAATCGGCGGCAACAATGAAGAGATCGCAGCTGAATACATCAAAGAAATGACCAAGCCTGTCGTTGCCTTCATCGCTGGAAAAAGCGCACCTCCTGGAAAGCGGATGGGACACGCGGGAGCCATTATCGAGCGCGGCAAGGGAACCTACCAGGGCAAAGTGGAAGCTTTGACAGCCGCCGGCGCCAAAGTAGCTCCGCTGCCGTTCGAAGTCCCTGCGCTGATTAAAGAGGCGCTTGGAAGAAAATAATTAATTATGGAAGGAGGAGATATCTTGTTTAAACAAGATCAACTGGACAAAATAGCAGCCAAGAAAGAGAAATGGGCTGCGAAGCTGGAAGCGACAGTGAAAAAGCGCCCGGAAAGAGAAGCGCAGTTTGCCACAGACTCCGGGTTTGTAATTGACACTGTTTACACTCCGCTGAACTTAAAAGAAATGGATTATGACGCTGATTTGGGACTGCCCGGTGAATTTCCGTATACCCGGGGCGTCCAGCCCAACGTCTACCGCGGGCGTCTTTGGACCATGCGCCAGTATGCTGGCTTCGGCTCCGCCGAAGAAACCAACCAGCGTTTCCGCTACCTGCTGGATCAAGGGCAGACAGGCCTAAGCTGCGCTTTCGACCTGCCGACCCAGATCGGTTACGACTCCGACCATCCGCTGGCACGGGGCGAAATCGGCAAAGTGGGCGTGGCGATCGACTCCCTGGCTGATATGGAAGTCTTATTTGACCAGATCCCCCTTGGCAAGGTCAGTACCTCGATGACCATCAACGCCCCTGCCGGCGTGTTGCTGGCCATGTATATCGCCTGCGCGGAAAAGCAGGGATTCACCAAAGATCAAATTAACGGCACCATTCAAAACGACGTGATCAAGGAATATATCTGCCGCGGCACATATATCCTGCCTCCGGAACCTTCAATGCGCCTTATTTCAAATATATTTGAATTCTGCGCCAAGGAAGTTCCGACCTGGAATACCATCAGCATCAGCGGCTATCACATCCGTGAAGCTGGCGCGACGGCTGCCCAGGAAATCGCTTTCACCCTGGCCGACGGTATCGCCTATGTTGACGCTGCCATTAAAGCCGGCCTGGAAGTTGACTCCTTTGCAGGGCGCCTTTCGTTCTTCTTTAACGCTCACCTGAACTTCCTCGAGGAAGTCGCCAAGTTCAGGGCAGCCCGCCGTGTCTGGGCAAAATTGATGAGAGACCGTTTCGGCGCTAAAAGCCCGAGGTCGTGGACCCTGCGCTTCCACACTCAGACTGCAGGCGTCAGCCTGACTGCCCAGCAGCCCATGGTAAACATCATGCGGACTGCTTATGAAGCCCTCTCGGCAGTGCTTGGCGGAACCCAGTCCCTGCACACCAACTCCTATGACGAAGCCCTGGCGCTACCCTGTGACGAGTCAGTAATGATCGCCCTGCGCACACAGCATGTTATCGGCTACGAAATTGGTGTCTGCGATGTGGTCGACCCGCTGGGCGGCTCTTACTACATCGAAGCCCTGACCAACGCGCTGGAAGAAAAGGCCATGGAATACATCGCCAAGATCGACGCCCTTGGCGGTGCTGTCAAGGCTATTGAGTACATGCAGAAGGAAATTCACAACTCTGCTTACCAGTACCAGCTGGCTATCGACAATAAGAAGAAGACAGTTATCGGCGTAAACAGGTTCCAGATGAAAGAAAAGCCGATAGAAGGGCTGCTCAAAGTTGACCTTTCCGTTGGAGAACGCCAGGTTGAAAAACTTAAGGCGATGAAAGCTGGAAGAGACCAAGCGGTTGTTGAAGCCAGGCTTAACGCTATACGCGAAGCTGCGCTGAGCGACACCAATTTGATGCCTGTATTTATCGATGCAGTTAAAGAATATGTAACTCTCGGTGAGATTTGCGGAGTTCTGAGAGACGTATTCGGTGAGTACAAGCAGCAAATCGTATTCTAGGAGAAGGAGGAAAGCAGATGAGTGAGAAACGCATTCGTGTTCTGGTCGCAAAGCCAGGCCTTGATGGTCACGATCGTGGAGCGAAAGTTATAGCCCAGGCCCTTCGTGACGGAGGCATGGAAGTTGTATATACGGGCTTAAGGCAGACTCCTGAACAGATTGTATCAGCAGCTCTGCAGGAAGATGTCGATGTTGTCGGCATGAGCATCCTTTCCGGAGCTCACGCAACCCTGTTCCCGGAAGTAGTAAATCTTCTGAGAGAAAAGGGCGCAGGCGACGTTCTGGTGGTAGGCGGCGGGATTATCCCTGATGACGATATTCCGGCACTGAAAGAGGCTGGCGTGGCCGAAATCTTCGGGCCTGGCACACCCCTGGTAAACGTTGTTAATTATATCAAGGAAAAAGTAAAGTAAGTAAAGGTTGAACAGAATTTATTTTGCGCAGGGCAGTCCGGGTTTGCCGGATAATTGCCCTGCGCAGACACTGTTTGGAAAGTGGGTAAGGTTAAAAGTTTTTTGAATCCAAAAACAAGGAGGGATTCGGATGCTAAAGAGGGTTGACCATATCGGAATTGCGGTCAAAGATCTTGCTGAAGCCATGAAATTTTATGAGACGTTGGGATTAAAATCAGCCGGAACAGAGGTAGTGGAAGAGCAGAAAGTAAAAGTAGCGTTTTTCCCTGTTGGTGAAAGTGAGGTAGAGTTACTGGAATCAACATCACCGGATGGCCCCATCGCTAAATATATAGAAAAGAACGGCACAGGCATCCAGCATGTCGCTTTCCGGGTTGACGACATTGAAAAAGCGCTAGCGGAGCTCAAGGAAAAGGGTGTCCGTTTAATTGACGAGAAGCCCAGGTATGGGGCCGGTGGAGCTAAAATAGCATTTTTGCACCCGAAATCCACCTTTGGTGTTCTGATCGAACTGTGTCAGCGCGACTAGAATGGAGGTAATCGCATGAGTATGCAGGATAAACTGGATATTCTAAGTAAGCTGCGGGATAATGTTAATGCCGGCGGCGGCCCGAAGAGAATTGACAAACAACATCAGGGCGGGAAGTATACCGCCCGTGAAAGAATAGCAAAGCTGTTTGACGAAGGTTCCTTCAAGGAAATAGATGTTTTCGCAAATACTGAATTAGACTACAGGGCTGTGAAGAACCCGAACGAAGGTGCTATAGGAGGTTATGGCTCCATGGGCGGACGCAAGGTTTATGTTTTTGCCCAGGACTTCACCGTGGTCGGCGGCTCGCTGGGCCGGGTACACGCAGCCAAAATATGCAAAGTTCTTGATGCAGCATTAAAGGTCGGCGCGCCTGTTATCGGTATCTGTGACTCAGGCGGCGCCCGCATTCAGGAAGGCGTGGACGCACTGGACGGATACGGCCAGATCTTCTACCGCAACACCATCGCCTCCGGTGTGATTCCGCAGATTTCCGTAATCATGGGCCCGTGCGCGGGCGGTGCTGTTTATTCACCGGCCCTGACAGACTTCATCATGATGGTGCAAAATACCAGCCAGATGTTCATTACCGGCCCGCTGGTAATTAAAGCCACCACCGGTGAAGACGTCAGCCAGGAAACGCTGGGCGGCGCGGCTACCCACAACCAGGTCAGCGGTGTGGCACACTTCATGGCGGCCAATGAGGACGACTGCATAGCCCAGATTAAAGCTCTGGTCAGCTACCTGCCTCTGAACAACCTGGAAGATCCGCCGTGCTATCCGGCGACTGAACCTGCTCTTGCCAGGGAAACGCTGGCTACGGTAGTGCCTGACGATGCAAATAAGGCATATGATATGCGCAACGTTATCAATGCGATAGTTGACGCGGGCTCCTTCTTCGAGGTGCACCAGTACTACGCAACAAACGGCGTGGTCGGTTTTGCGCGTATAAACGGCCAATGTGTCAGCATTATTGCCAACCAGCCCAGAGTACTGGCTGGATGCCTTGACATCAACGTATCAGACAAGATTGCCCGTCACATTCGTTTTAGTGACTGCTTTAATTTCCCGATCATTACCTTTATGGACGTACCTGGCTATCTGCCCGGCGTGCAGCAGGAATATGGCGGGATTATCCGGCACGGCGCCAAGTTGCTGTATTCTTATTCTGAGGCTACAGTGCCCAAAATTACTATTATTACAAGAAAAGCTTACGGCGGTTCTTACCTGGCCATGTGCGCAGCATCCCTGCGGGCTGACACCACGTTTGCCTGGCCCACAGCTGAAATTGCCGTTATGGGTCCGGAAGGCGCTGTCAACGTCATCAACCGCAAGGAAATCGCCGAGGCTGAAAATCCGATTGAAAAGCGCAAGCAGCTGGTGCAGGATTACCGCGATCGTTTTGCCAACCCTTATATTGCCAGCGCCAGGGGCTTTGTTGAGGATGTTATTGACCCGAGAGATACCAGGGCCAAGATTATCGATTCGCTCTGGAACCTGTCCACCAAGCGTGAAAACAGGCCCAAAAAGAAACACGGAAACATCCCCATGTAGTAATGAATACCGGCATGTAGGAGGAAATAAAAATGGCTAAACGGAAAGAAAAGGCCGGTATCAAACCCGAAGTGCTTGCCGCTATATCAGCGGCTCTGGCTCTTTACGGTTATTCGGCGGAAGCTGGCTACCAGGTTAGCAGCGTAACCAAGGCCGGTAACGCGTGGAAAAGGGCTGGCATTGCCGAGTTAATGCTGGGCCGTGATTTAACAATGAGAGACTTCATGTAAGTCATTAAGGCGAAGAGAACAGGCCTACCATTTAGGAGGGAATTTTGCATGAAAAAATTCAAAATTAAAGTTAATGATGAAATATTTGAAGTAGAAGTTGAGGAAATAGGCGGCAGCACGGCTGCAGCAGCACCGGCTGCTCCCCCGGCAGCCCCGGCAGCTGCGCCACCGCCGGCTCCAGCACCAGCAGCGGCTCCCGCACCAGCCCCGGCAGCAGCTCCCAAGCCCGCTGCAGGCGGTGGCGGAGGCGGCACGCTGTGCGCTCCGATGCCCGGCACTATACTTGATGTAAAAGTAAAAGTCGGTGATGCGGTTAAAGCTGGCGACGTGCTTCTAATCCTTGAAGCAATGAAGATGGAAAACGAACTTGCAGCCGACAAGGCCGGCACAGTTAAAGAAGTTAAGGTAACCAAGGGTCAGGCTGTAAACGGCGGCGATACCCTGATCGTAATCGGATAAATATAGAAGCCGGTGGAAGTCTTTAAGACGGACTTCCACCGGAAATGGAATATGAACGACGGCTGTTGTTCATGAAAAAAGAGGAGGGTATGCTATGAAGAGGAACAAAATCACAGTTGTTGGGGCAGGTAACGTAGGCGCAACAGCGGCCCACTGGTGTGTAGCCAAAGAATTGGGCGATGTAGTGCTGCTTGATGTTATTGAAGGTGTGCCGCAGGGTAAAGGACTGGACTTAATGCAGTCCAACCCTCTGGATGGAACAGACTGCTGGGTAAAGGGCACAAATAATTATGAAGATACTGCTGATTCAGATGTGTGTATTGTTACAGCCGGCATTGCCCGTAAGCCCGGCATGAGCCGTGACGACCTTCTGAACACAAACTACAAGATCGTCAGCATGGTAGCTGAAAATCTTGCCCGCTACTCACCCAATACATGCATTATCGTTGTTTCCAACCCGCTTGATGTTATGACCTATACCGCCTGGAAGGCCAGCGGATTCCCGTCCAACCGCGTATTTGGACAAGCCGGCGTGCTTGACTCCGCCCGTTTCCGCACCTTTGTAGCCATGGAACTGGGAGCGTCCTTCGAGGATGTTAACGCTTTAGTGCTTGGCGGCCATGGTGACACTATGGTATCGGTTCTCAGCCATGCTAACGTAGGCTGCATACCGATCACCAAGTTGATACCAGCCGAACGACTGGCTGAAATCGTTAAGAGAACAGCCAACGGCGGAGCAGAGATCGTGAATTTCCTGAAAACCGGTAGCGCCTTCTACGCTCCTTCAGCGTCCGCGGTGCAAATGGCTGAGGCTGTATTGAAAGACAAGAAGCGGATCCTGCCTGTGGCAGCATATCTGAACGGCGAATACGGTGCCAAGGACATCTACACCGGCGTACCGGCTATAATCGGCGGCAACGGTGTAGAAAAGGTTCTTGAAATCGATCTCACACCTGAAGAGAAAGCGGGCTTGGATTATTCCATCCAGGCAGTTCGCGACCTGATGAAGGTAGTCGGGCTGGGATCTTAAAAAAGTCCGGCTAGCGATAAAAGGGGAGGATAATAAGATGGCAAAAGGACCAAAAGCTGCATTAATTACCGATACTACTTTCCGGGATGCCCACCAGTCCTTGTTGGCTACCCGGATGAAGACAGAGCATATGATCCCGATAGCTGAGAAGCACGATGAAATTGGCTTTCACTCCATGGAGTGCTGGGGCGGCGCGACATTTGACACCTGTATGCGTTTCTGCGGTGACGACCCGTGGGAGCGTCTCAGGGTAATCAGGCGCCACCTGAAGAAGACCAAGACCCAGATGCTGCTGAGAGGTCAGAATATCGTGGGCTACAGGAACTACGCCGACGATGTGCTGATCGAGTTTATCAAAAAAGCAGTCTTTAACGGCATGGATATTTTCCGCTGCTTTGACGCTTTGAACGACTACCGGAACCTGGAAGTCGCGATTAAAACCGTCCTTGACGAAGGCGCACACGCCCAGGGCACAATTTGTTACGCAATCAGCCCGGTGCACACGGTCGAGCACTATGTCGGCAAGGCCAAAGAACTTGAAGGCATGGGCGTACAGTCCATCTGCATCAAGGATATGGCCGGTATCATAGCTCCTTACATCACCTATGACATCGTCAAAGGTATGAGGGACGCCGGAATTAAAGTTCCCATCCAGATCCACTGCCACTACACCAGCGGCATGGGCTCCATGGCTTACATGAAGGGTATTGAGGCTGGCGCCAACATTATTGACTGCGCCATTTCACCGATGTCTGTTCAGACCTCGCAGCCTTCCATTGAAGTTATGTGCTCTGCTTTTGCAGGAACCGAATATGACACCGGATTAAGCCTTGAGCCCATGATTGAACTGGCCGACTACTGGAAAGAAATCCGCCCGCTGTACGCGGCGTTTGACCTGGCTCAAAAGTATCCCGATGCAGGCATCCTGGTATCGCAGGTGCCTGGCGGCATGATGTCCAACTTCCTGTCTCAGCTGCAGCAGGCCAACGCTCTGCACCGTCTGCCTGAAGTGCTTGCGGAAATGCCGCGGGTGCAGGAAGACTTTGGCTGGCCTCCGCTGGTAACCCCGTCCAGCCAGATCGTTGGTTCACAGGCAGTGCTGAACGTCCTGATGGGCCGCTACAAAATGTGCACCAACGAAGTTAAGCAGTACATGCGCGGTTACTATGGACGGCCTCCGGCGCCGATTAACGAGGAAGCCCGCAAGATGATCATCGGCAATGAGCAGCCGATCACATGTCGTCCGGCCGACATGCTGGAGCCCGAACTGCCCAAGGCCAAGGAAACTATCGCACATGTAATGGAAAAGGAAGAAGACATCATTTCCAACGCCATTTACCCGCAGGTAGCGCCCAAGTTCCTTGAGGAGAGAATGGCCAAGAAGCTCAAAGTGGATATTGACCTGGCCAAGATAAGCACCCAGTTCTATCCTGTATAGTTATAGTTTAAGTTATTGTATAGTTGTAGTATAATTAAAAAGTCATCACCGGGCCGGCGGTTTTACCGCTCGGCCCGTTATGACGAAAAAATGGTTGCAATCTAAAAGGAGGTTAATTAACTAAATGGCTGAAAAAAAGATGACTACCATTGATGGAGTCAAGGCAGCGTCATATGTATCGTATGCCTTTACCGAATGCGCCTGTATTTTCCCCATCACTCCATCCTCAGGCATGGCGGAATACGTAGATGAATGGAGCGCTCAAGGCCTAAAGAACGTTTTCGGACAGACCGTAAACGTTACTGAAATGCAATCCGAAGCTGGCGCCGCTGGTGCAATGCACGGCGCACTAGGTGCGGGTGCTCTGACAACCAGTTACACCGCATCCCAGGGCCTGCTTTTGATGATACCAAACATGTACAAAATAGCTGGTGAACTCTTACCGGGCGTGCTGCACGTAACCGCACGCAGCCTGGCGACCCACGCCCTGAACATTTTCGGCGACCATTCCGATGTTATGTCCGCCGTACAGACAGGCTGGGCAATGCTGTGCTCAAACAGCGTCCAGGAAGTTATCGACCTCGGCGCAGTCGCACACGCATCAGCCATCAAGTCCAGGATACCTTTCGTGCACTTCTTTGATGGATTCAGGACCTCACACGAACAGCAAAAAGTAGAACTGGTCGACTATGAAGACTACGCCAAGCTGGTTGATATGGATGCGGTCAAGGCATTCCGTGACAACAGCCTGAACCCTGATCGCCCGGTTACCAGGGGCTCGAACCAGAACCCGGACATCTTCTTCCAGGCCAGAGAATCTGCGAGCCCGTTCTACCTGCCAGTTCCCGACGTTGTAGCGGAATATATGAGGCAAATAGGGGAGATCACCGGCAGGCAGTACAAGCCCTTTGATTATCACGGTGCGCCGGATGCTGAAAACATCATCGTTGCTATGGGATCTGGATGTGATACTGCTGAGGAAACTGTTAATTACCTGACTGCCAAGGGAGAAAAGGTCGGCTTGATTAAAGTCCACCTGTACAGGCCCTGGTCGCCCAAATACTTCTTTAATGTGTTCCCGAAAACTGTGAAGAAGATAGCCGTTCTCGACAGGATCAAGACTCCCGGAAGTCCCGGAGAACCTTTGTATATGGATATCAAAAACATGTTCTACGATGCAGATATAAAGCCGGTTATCGTCGGCGGCCGTTACGGTCTGGGTTCCAAGGACACCCTGCCTTCTGATATAGTAGCTGTTTTTGAAAACTTGAAGTCGGATCAACCGAAGAACAACTTCACCATAAGCATCATCGACGACGTTTCCAACACCTCACTGCCCAGGGGCGAAGATATCGACGCTACACCGGAAGGGACCATCCAGTGCAAATTCTTTGGCCTCGGTTCGGACGGTACTGTCGGCGCCAACAAACAGGCGGTCGGGATTATCGGTGACCACACAGATCTGTTTGCGCAAGCATATTTCGCTTACGATTCCAAGAAGTCCGGTGGTATCACCGTATCCCACCTGCGCTTTGGCAAGAAGCCGATCAAAGCTCCATACCTTATTAATACAGCCGACTTTATTTCCTGCAGCAACCAGGCTTATGTAAATATGTACGATGTCACCGCGGGCCTCAAGCCGGGAGGCGCCTTCCTCCTGAACTGTGTCTGGTCGCCGGAGGAATTAGACGAAAAATTACCGGCAAACATGAAAAGATATATCGCCAAGAACAAGATCAACTTCTTTACCATCAACGCTGTGGAACTGGCAAGGGGACTTGGCTTAGGCAACCGCACCAACATGATTATGCAGTCTGCTTTCTTTAAACTGGCCAGAGTTATTCCCATCGATGAAGCTGTTGGTTATATGAAAAACGCAATCAAGAAGGCCTATGGCAAAAAAGGCGATAAGGTTGTCAACATGAACAACGCTTCTGTTGATGCCGGTATTCAAAACCTGGTTAAAATTGATGTGCCTGCCGCCTGGGCCAATGCACCCGATGATGTTGTAGTTGATAAAGGCGATCCCGATTTCGTTAAAAACGTCCTGCGGCCGATGACCAGGCTGGAGGGAGACAAACTGCCGGTAAGCGCTTTTGTGGGTGCTGAAGACGGCACCTTCCCGTCAGGCACATCCCAGTACGAAAAGCGCGGCGTATCAGCATTCGTGCCGAGATGGATCAAGGAAAACTGCATCCAGTGCAACCAGTGTTCGCTGGTTTGCCCGCACGCAGCCATCAGGCCGATCCTGTTGAATGAAGCGGAAGCCAAGAAAGCCCCTGCGGATTTTGAAACCAAGCCCGCCGTAGGTAAACAGCTGGCAGGATTGACCTACCGCATACAGGTATCTACGCTGGACTGCATGGGATGTGAACTCTGCGTTAACGTCTGCCCGGCCAAGGAAAAAGCTCTCGTTATGGAAGGCATTGAAAGCCAGACTGGTGTTGAAGTTCCTAACTGGGAATTTGCGATGACGGTTTCTGTAAAAGACAACCTCTGGAACAAATACAGCGTCAAGGGCAGCCAGTTCTGCCAGCCGCTGCTCGAGTTCAACGGCGCCTGCGCAGGTTGCGGTGAAACACCGTACGTGAAACTGCTCACCCAGCTCTTTGGGGACAGGATGATGATGTCCAATGCTACAGGTTGTACTTCCATCTGGCCTGCCGCTGCTCCGTCTATGGCATATTGCAAAAACGCGGAAGGGAAAGGGCCCGCATGGTCCAATTCCCTGTTTGAAGACAGCGCGGAATTTGGCTTTGGCTTATACCTGGGCGTGAAACAAATCAGAAATAAAATTGCCGAGAAAGCCAAAGAAGCAATGGCACAGGATATTTCGCAGGAGATAAAAGATGCGCTGCAGGGATGGCTGGACACCATGTATATTGGTGATGCTTCCAAGGAAGCCTCAGCAAAGCTTATGCCTTTATTGGAAGGCCAGACCAATCCGGCATTGAAAGAAATTGCCGATAGAAAGGACTTCCTGATCAAGAAGTCCAACTGGGCTTTCGGCGGTGACGGTTGGGGTTATGACATCGGTTACGGCGGTATAGACCACGTGCTGGCGTCCGGTGAAGACATCAACATCCTTGTGCTGGACACTGACAGCGGCCATTGCGAAGTTTGCCGCTGCTGGTAAGCAGACGAAGAAGAAAGACCTCGGCGCCATGCTCATGACCTATGGCTATGTTTATGTGGCGCAGGTTGCCATGGGCGCCGACCAGGCCCAGACCGTTAAAGCGTTCAAGGAAGCTGAACAGTTCCCCGGTCCTTCCCTGATCATCGCTTATGCTCCCTGCATTAACCACGGCATTAACATGACCAGGAGCCAGGAGGAAATGGATAAGGCTGTCAAGTGCGGTTACTGGCACCTTTACAGGTTCAACCCCGATCTGAAGAAAGAAGGTAAGAACCCCTTCACCCTGGACTCCAAGGAACCAAATCTGGATCTGTTCAGAGACTTCATTATGAGTGAAGTCCGCTACAATTCCCTGGCGAAGCTCTTCCCCGCAACAGCGGAAGCGCTGTTCAAGAAAACACAGGCAGACGCCAAGGAAAGGTACGAATATTACAAGAAAATGGCAGAAAATTGTTAGTAACAATGGTGTAAGAAAAGCGGGGGCTTAATGCCCCCGCTTTTTTATATTTCTATCGTAGTCATACCTATTTGATTATTATCTTAAATGACTCATAATTTATTAAGATTTTCTTTACATAACATATTAACCTTATATATTAGTTAAATTAACAAACTATTTTTACTAATATAATAAATTAGACTTTTCATAATTGATTGATTATCAGTTTTTTCAGAGTATTACTATTTTTACTTAAATGATATATTGATTGTTACTTTTTTATAAATTAGTGATATTCTATATATAGATATTAAATATATATCTATTTATGAAATATAATTAATAACCATGTTTATTTTTTTAAGAGGAGTGCGTTTTATGCAGAAATGTGTCTCAGTTTATAATTCAGCAGAGAGATTGGTTAATGATGTAATTAAACCAGGTCTTTGCAGCGGATGCGGCGCCTGCGTTGGTTACTGCCCGTATATAAAATGCTTTGGCGAAAGGGTAGGGGTTGTACACGACTGCAGAAAAAGCGAAGGGACCTGCTACCAGATATGCCCGCGTGCCTCAACTAATTTAGATGATTTAAGAAAACTAACCTTTGGAGATGTGGAAACAGATCCTGTATTCGGAATTTTTAAAGAGATACATTTCGCCAGATCCTGCCATGGACCGGTCCGGGCCAGGGGACAATACGGCGGGGTAGTTACAGCCCTGTCAATGTATGCCATGCAAAAAGGTGTTATTGACTGCGCTTTAATGACGGGGGGCAGTTTTAGCGGAGCCAGGCCTTATATTGCTTCTTCCGCCGGTGAAATCCTGGCGTGCACGGGTTCGAAGTACACTGCAGCGCCAAACTTGAGCCTGTTCCAGGATGCGGTTAAAGAAGGATTTCATAATATTGGCGCCGTTGGCCGGCCCTGCCAGTGCACGGCGGCGCGCAAGATGCAGCAGGTGAAAGAGATAAAAGGGGAGAGAATATCTTTAATTATCGGGCTCTTTTGCATGGGATCGTTCTCACCGGAGTTTTATAAATTCATTAAAGATAAAGGTCTGGACGAGTACGAAAAGATGGATATTCCAGGAGATGTTTATTTCAGAAAGAAAAATAAGGAAACCATCCTTCCCTATGATGAGATCCGCGGATATATCAGGGCTTCTTGCAGTATATGTTTTGACCCGCTGTCGGAGTTGGCGGACTTGTCTGTTGGCTCAACCGAATATGATTACGGATGGAATACGCTGATTATCAGGACTGATAAAGGAGCGGATCTGGCCAAAGACGCTGTGGCAAACGGAATTATTGAAATCAAAGAATATCCCGCCACGCGCCTGCCGTTATTAAGAAAAGCGGTGTTCAATAGAAAAAAACGGGTACTGGAAAATCCGGACGCTGCATATTTTGAGATTTCCAAGAAGGAGAGGGAATTTTTCCTCGGCAACGGAGGTGGCGCTTAAATGGGTTGGAAAGATGTAATCGAAGGCAGACTTGGCGATAATGTCCTGCTAAACGGGAATGAAGCTACTGCCCGCGGCGCCATTGAAGCAGGCGTATGTTTTGCCTCGTCGTATCCGGGTTCGCCCACGACGGAGATAATTGAAACACTGGACAGGGTTCACTCCAGTGAAATATATACAGAGTGGTCAGTTAACGAGATAGTTGCCCTGGAAGGTGCAGCCGCGGCTTCGTTTGCCGGGCTTAGAGCTATGTGCGTGATGAAGTCCGATGGCTTAAACGTGGCCTTCGATTTTCTTACCAGCATGAACCTGGGAGGTTGCAAAGGAGGCCTGGTTGTCGCAGTGGCAGATGACCCGCAGGGACATTCAAGCGTAAAAGAGTACGATTCACGCTACCTGGCTAAGGCGGCCATGGTACCGGTCCTCGAGCCATCGACTGTGGAAGAGGCAAAGGAAATGGCCATAAAGGCTTTCGCTCTCTCTGAGAGGATTAAGGGGCCGGTTATCCTTCGCTCGGTTACCAGGATATCCCACTCACGTGGATTGGTTGTGCTGGGTGAGCCGCTAGAGAAAAACAAGAAAGCTTTCTTCCCGTCCGGTGAATGTTTCTTAACCAAAACAGTATTCCACATGAAAGCCAGAGACAGGATCGGAAAAGCGGCTGTTGTCCTTGAGGAATGCGGGCTGAACTTTGCCGAGGGCCCCGGGAACGCCGATACCGCTATATTCTGCAGCGGCACAAGCCTGCTGTATGCCAGAGAAGCAGTGAATATGCTCGGAATTAAAGATGAGGTTAAGCTGGTAAGAGTAGGAACAACTTTTCCCCTGCCGGAGAATTTTATAATTTCTCACCTGCGGGGATTGTGCAATGTTATTTTTGCAGAGGAGGTCCGCCCGTTCCTGGAAGAGGGGGTTATGCTTCTCTATGCCAGGAATTGCGACCATAAAGTCAGGTTTTTCGGTAAAATCTCAGGAGATATAGCCGGTGTGCGCGGGCCTTGCTGCGGTGAAATGAACGTTAATATTATCTTGAAGGCTTTAGCCAAAGTAAAAGGCATTCATTATGATATGCCCGGTTATCCTCCGGATGAGCTCGAAGAATTAAAAGATTTGATACCGCCGCGGGAATACGCCATGTGCCCGGGGTGCCCGCACCGGGCTTCATTCTGGGCGGTCAAGACGGCCATCGCGGTAGACGGGAGAGACTGCATAGTAGCCGGTGATATCGGCTGTTACTGCCTCGGCGCCTGGGATACTGGCTTTAATATTTTTGACACCCTGCACTGCATGGGAGCCGGCCCGACTATTGCCGGCGGCCTAAGCAAACTCGGCAGGTTTGGCCTGAAAAGGCCGGCGCTGACATTTGTTGGCGATTCGACATTTTACCATGCCGTAATACCAGGCCTTATCAACGGTTATTACAGCGGTTCCGATTTTTTGTGCATAGTTCTTGACAACGGCGTCACGGCGATGACCGGACACCAGCCGCACCCGGGAACAGGAATAACTGTAGATGGCGTAGATCTAAATAAAGTTTTGATTGAAGATATAGTGAGGGGTCTTGGTGTAACATGTGAAATAGCCGATCCTTTCGACATTAACGCGGTTGCGGAGATAATTTGTGACATGCTGCGAGAGCCCGGCGTAAAAGTGCTGATCCTGCGTCAGGAATGCGCGCTGGTAGCAGGCCGGAAAAAAAGGCAGAAAAGAAGGGTGTATGTTGACCAGTCACTCTGCCGGGGCGATACCTGCGGCTGCGGCCGTTTCTGTACTTCCGTGTGGGGTTGTCCGGGCAACATATGGGACCAGGAGGCAGGTAAAGCGGCCATAGACGAAGCTGTATGCGCCGGATGCGGAGTTTGCGCCAGCCTTTGTCCGGCTGGAGCAATTGTAGTGGAAGGGGGAGACTAAAATGAAGGATCCCATGAACCTGGTTATCGCCGGCGTTGGCGGTCAGGGAAATATACTTGTTTCAGAGATTTTGGCAAAAGCTGCCGCGGCAGTTGGTTATAAGGTTACAGTAGGCGAGTCATACGGTATGTCCCAACGCGGCGGGTCTGTATCTTCACACATCAGGCTGTCCCGTAAATTCCTTTACGGACCTATAATCCCATCCGGCTGCGCCAACGTGATTATTGGCTTTGAACCGGTAGAAGCAGCACGGGCGGCACTGGAATTCGGCAGCAATGATGTAAAAATTATTGTCAACCCCCGGCCGGTTTATCCGGTAGGTGTCCTCATGGGCAAGGATAAATATCCTGAAATTGATGATTTGCTGGGTAAACTGAAGGATATATCAGCAAATGTTTATTATGTTGAAAGCACTAAAATAGCATCCCAGGCAGGAAACCCGGTTATGCAAAATATTGTTATGGTGGGAGCCCTGGCTGGCTTTAATCATCTATTTATCCCCAAGGAAACATTCGTTCGCATAATCAGTCAGGTAGTACCTGAAAAAGTCCTTGAATTAAATATAAAAGCATTCAACTTGGGATATGACGCGGCACAGGAATTATCAGCCAGGATCTAAAATATAAAAATAATATTTTTTATATAAAAAATATTAAACAAGGATGAATAACTTTAACGCTTCCCTCAAAGATTATATATTGCTATCTAAAAAGAGGGAAGGGGATACATATGGCAACGGCTTCCTGGAATGCTTTAAAGACATTCTTAACGGGAGGAGCGCCAATACAAAAATTATTTTCAGAAAAAGGAGTTACTCATCTTTTTTGCAACAGACAGGGTATTATTATATTAAAAAACGATGGAAAGAATAAACATGCTCATATTCTTGGCAACCATATTGACAATTTGAACAGGGGAGTGATATGGGCTGACAAAGGGTGGAAATGTTTTTCTCACTACCTCGACCCAAAGGGAAACAATGGATACGGTCCATACCCGAACGCCAAACTGGAATGCAATTACTTTTACGATAAAGCCATGTATTTCTGGTTAAATAACAATAAAAAGAAATCAATGTTTTTTCTTGGGGCTGCAGCACATTTAGTACAAGATCTATGTGTACCTCATCATTCAGTGGGTGCTGCTTTCAGCGGTCATAATGAATATGAAAATTGGGTTCAAGATAATATTGCCAGATACGAGGTTTCATCAGGCGGAATTTACAATTTCTATGCGAATTCAGGTGACTGGGTAGAGCACAATGCGAATATATCCCGTGTTTACTATCCATATGTTTCTTTCATAAGATCCAGCCGTTCATATGACATGGCAACCAAAGTATTGCTGCCGCTTGCCCAGCGAACCACCGCCGGATTTTTTTCATACTTTTTGGATAGTGTTAAAATATAAATTTATAATAAATGAAAAAATCATATTAAGATAATAAGTTTAAGTATTGAGGGTTTAAAAATGTGAAGTCCCTTAAAACTAATTAATTAGAAAACACATTATTGTTTAAATAAATGATAAACAAATGACGCGTTAGAATCGATTCTAACGCGTTTAGATTTATATGCCAGGGCGATTGCCTGGGGTAAATGATGACAATTGCTAGAAAGCAATTTATGCTTGTTTAACAGGGAGGACCCCAAAAAAATATGTTTTTTGCATTTTCAATCCCCCTATTTTAGTTCCGATAATAGATATTATGTAAACCCGCCCTTAGAAAGGTATCCCCAGCTGCTCTTTTCTCTTCCAGCCTGGCGGATGGTTCTCTTCCTGCCAGCCGCATCATTTTTTACC
>CAZPXL010000008.1:0-20367 GCA_964591005.1 uncultured Eubacteriales bacterium | reverse complement strand
TCACTCCTTTACCTGCTATTGATTTTAAAAGTTCCATTGTTTGACTGTAATCAGTATGCTCATGCAGGTCCTGTCTCAGGAAATCGACGATATTGTTGTAATAAGCGATGGCTTCATCAACGCGCGGGTTTGAACCTGCCACATAAGCGCCGATATTAATCAGATCCTCAGCCTGCTTGTATGCGGCCAGCATGTCACGCAGCTTCCCGGCCATGACCTGGTGTTCTTTTATGGTAATGTCAGGCATCAGGCGGCTGACGCTGTTTAAAACGTCCACTGCCGGAAAGTGGTTGGCGGCTGCCAGGGAACGGGACAGTATAATATGCCCGTCAAGAATCCCCCTGACCGCGTCGGAAATCGGTTCATTGAAATCATCACCGTCTACCAGCACTGTAAAAAAAGCTGTTATAGAACCGTTATGAGACATGCCCGGCCGCTCAAGAAGCCTGGGCAGCAGGGCGAAGACTGACGGTGTGTATCCCTTGGTAGCCGGGGGCTCTCCGATAGCCAACCCTACTTCCCGCTGGGCCATGGCGAACCTGGTTACTGAATCCATCATGAGAAGCACATCTTTGCCCCGGTCGCGAAAGTACTCGGCAATCGCACAAGCGACAAAGGCGCCTTTTAAACGTACCAGGGCCGGCTGCTCCGATGTCGCCACCACCACTACTGACCGGGCTAAGCCCTCAGGCCCCAGGTCTTCTTCAATAAAATCAAGCACCTCGCGGCCTCTCTCGCCAATCAGGCCGATAACATTTACATCGGCGCTGCTGTACCTTGAGATCATACCGAGAAGCGTGCTTTTCCCCACACCGCTGCCGGAAAATATACCAATCCTCTGCCCCCTGCCGCATGTCAGAAGGGCATCCACGGCACGCACACCGGTTGACATTACATCGGTAATCCGCCTCCTCATAAGCGGGTTTGGCGGACGGTTATTGACAGGATACTCTTCAAAATCACCATCTAAAGGGCCGTTTGCGTCCATCGGCTCGCCCAGGCCGTTTAAGACTCTGCCGAGCAGTTTATCACCGACCAGGACATTAAACGATTTACCGGTGGGAATGACATCGCATCCCTGGTAAATTCCCCTGAGTTCGCCCAGGGGCATCAACAATGAACTGCCGTCTCTGAAGCCAACCACCTCGGCCAGGATCGGCTCACACTCACCAGGCACCATGATCTCACAGACCTCGCCGATAGGCGCGTTAATTCCGTGAACCTCAACGGTGAGCCCGATTACGCGTGAAACCTGGCCGGTTACTTTGAGCAGCCTGGCCTTTTTCAGTCGGGAACGCCACTGGGAAAGATCTATAGGGGCGCCCTCCAAATTCATCACCCTTTAATAAAAAGTTCGTACGATTTTAAAGCATTATTTAGACTTCAGCGCAAATATTTAAACAAAATTCTGTTCTTTTCCATAAAGAGCTTTAAGCAGGGCCTCGCGCCTTGTTTCCATGGTGGCGTCCACCCATCCCTGTTCAGTTTCGACCTTACAGCCTCCCGGCTGAATTGCACTGTCAGAAACAACCTGGAGCTGGCCCCTGGCGGGAAGAAGGCTTTTTAGTTCATCCGTCCTTCTTTCAACCAGTTCCAACTCATCGGGATTTACATATAGAACAACATTAAGCCTATCTGCCACAAGACGGAGTGATTCAGTCACAACACCTAAAATCACTTCCCTGTCCAGGGTCAGCTGAGCCGAGAGCAGCCTTTCGGCGATATCGCGCGCCAGCTCAATAATTTCCGCTTCCAGAGATTCAATCGTACTGCGGCGGAGTTTTTCCGCCTGGGACAGCACTTCGCCGGCCTGGACCCTTAAAGCTGACGCCTCTTCTTCGGCTTTTGCCATTCCTTCCCGGTAACCTTTATCGTAACCTTCACGGCTTCCCTGCTGAAAACCATCGCGGTAGGCCTGCTTTTTTATCTGCTCGCTGTCAAGCTGGGCCTGGTAAATAATTTCGTCCGCCGTTTCCCCTGCCCGCTTAACAGTTTCTTCCGCCTGTGCCAGTGCCCAGACCTGAAGATTTTCACCGGCGCTGGTAGTCACATTGACTTCGCTTTTTATTTTCGCCAGCTGTTCCAGTGCTTTTAAAGGCAGTACCTGCGTGATTACCTCATGCACATCCGCGCTCTTAATTATTTTAAATGATGACATCCTCGCCACCTCGTGATATCACGATTTCGCCGCTTTCATCCAGTTTACGGATGATAGTTACAATTTTCTGCTGCGCCTTTTCAACTTCTTTCAGACGAACCGGGCCCATAAATTCAATTTCCTCTTTAATCATTTCAGCAGCGCGTTTGGACATATTCTTAAATATTCTTGTGTTGACTTCCTCGTTGGCGCCCCGCATTGCCAGCGTTAAATCTTTTGAATTAACTTCTTTAAGCACCCTCTGGATAAAGTTGTCCGGCAGCTGGATCAGATCCTCAAATACAAACATGCGCCTTTTAACTTCCTCCGCCAGCACCGGGTCCTCTCTCTCCAGGCCCTCCAATATGACTTTCTCCGCGCTCCGGCCGACCCGGTTGAGTATGTCCACCAGTGACTGCACTCCGCCCACAACAGTTTGGTCCTGCTGGACCACCGATGAAAGCTTCCGCTCCAGCAATGTTTCCACATCCCGCACAATATCAGGGGTAAAGCGGTCTATAATAGCTATGCGTCTGGAAATTTCACTCTGCAGTTCAGGTGGCAGCATCCCCAGAATAACTGCCGCCTGTTCAGGGGTAAGATGGGCAAGGATCAAGGCAATAGTCTGGGGGTGTTCTTCCCTGATAAAGTTATAGATCTGCTTGGCGTCCGTCTTGCGCAGTGAACTGAACGGGATAGCTTTCATATCGATAGTGAGCTTGTTAAGTATCTCTGAAGCCTTCTGGTGTCCCACGGCCTTTTCCAGCAGTTCCTTCGCGTAATTTAACCCGCCGTGGGACAGGTAGTCCCGCGCCCTCTGCAGTTCTATAAACTCGTCAATTACCGCGTTTCTTACCTCGACCGGAATTTTAATCATGTTGGATATCTCGTGAGTGATCTGCTCTATATCACTTTGAGGGAAATCCAGCTTCAGCACCCGGGAAGACAGATCGGAACCCAATGCAATCAAGAGTATTGCCGCTTTTTGGACCCCTGTAAGCTTTGTTAGCTGCATTGTCAACCCTCTCTATTCCTTTATCCAGACTTTTAACAGTTCAGCTATATCTTCAGGCTTTTCTTTTGCCATATCCCTGACCTTCTGCTGTTTATCATCTCTATAAACAGGAATTTCCTCAATCTCCATTTCTTTCAGCGGGATTAAGGTCTCCTGATCATCGTCATACCGCTGCGCCAGGCGCCGCCGCAAGACAATAAATACTATCACAACAATGATTACAGCCAAACCAATGCCGCCAATAGTGGCGTATGTAATAATACTTTCTTTTGTTTTGGCCTTGGTTTCAGCCAGGGCCATTTCGCCCTCGACTTTTTTCTGGTAAGTGTCGTCAAAGACCATATTGGAGACGTTTATTTGATCTCCCCGGTTCTGGTCAAAACCTATGGCTGCCGCCACCACGTCCTTTACAATCTGAGTATCCACAGGCCCGTCAGATTCACTGACTACTACTGACGCGGACAGGCGGCGAACACCCCCCGGAGCGTTAACTATAGTTTCCTGTACTGTGCTTACCTGGTAGTTGATTTCATTTTCTTCCCTGGTGTAACTCGTTGAGCCGGTACCCTCGATAAAAGGGGTGGTCGTTACATTGGAATCTGTACCCGGCGCCCCCCCGGTTTCGCTGCCCGAGCCGCTTTCCTTAACGCTATGCTCACTAACTTTCAGATTTTGCGGATTGGTTGAAGTTGTGCTGACAGTCTGCTGCTGATTAAAGTCCAGATCAGCGGTAACCATGGCCACGGCTTTATCCTGGCCCAGAATGCGGGCGAGCATCTGCTGCACCCTTCTTTCCAGCTCTTTTTCATATTCTCTCTGGGCTTTTTGCTGTTCAAGAGCGGTCCTTGTCATTACTGCTTTAGGGTCGCTTGTATTCAGGTTATCGCTTAAGACATTGCCTTCCGTGTCCACAATATGTACGTTTTCCGGCTTCAGCCCTTCCAGGCTGCCAACTAGAATGTCGCAGATGCCCTGGACCTGTTCATCCTTTAAACGGGCTGCCGGTTTAAGCTTTAGAGCCACGGAAGCCGAGGAAGTCCCCTGATCAGTGTTGACAAAAACGCTTTTTTGAGGTATTACCAGGTGTACCCTGGCCTGATCAACGCCCTCTATCTGGACAAGAGTCCTTCTGAGCTCCTCCTGGAGCGCCCTCTGGTATCCCACCTGCTGCTCAAAATCAGTCTGGCCGAACTTGTTCTGGTCAAAAAGCTCGAAGCCCATACCGCCGCCAAGGGCTCCGGTACTTGCCAACTGGATCCTGGTCTCGTAAACCTGGGCTTCCGGCACTTTTATGGTTTTACCCTGGTCGGTGATCTGGTATGAGACCTTCATGGCCTTAAGCTCTTCCACAATGACTCCGGCGTCTTTGGGCTCCAGTCCGGTAAGCAGAGGAGCGTAAGCAGGCCGGGCAGCCAGTTGTATAATAAAAAATAATGATACAACGATCCCTGCTGTCACCAGGGAGGCAATTATTTTTTGTGCTTGGTTAAGGGCCTGCCATCTCTCTTTTAACCTGGCCAGGATTTCAGCCGGGGTCAATTCAAACCACCTCAAACCTTAAAAAGAACATATTAAACCTGCATCCTCGAAATTTCCTGATAAGCCTCAATGACTTTATTTCTCACTTCAACAGCCAGCTGCATGGATAATTTTGCTTCCTGCATGGCTATGGTGACCTGGTGAATGTCCTGGACCTCACCGGTCAGAAGCTCCATGGACAGGCTGTCGGCCTTAACCTGTGTTTCATTAAGTTTGTTTAAAGCGCTGCTCAATACCTCTGAAAAAGAACCTTCCCCCCCGGTGCCCTGTTTTTCACCGGCTTTCCCGGGCAGAAGAGGTATATTCTGACCTATAGACGATACTTCCATCTTAATTACCTCCTTTATCTGAGACATTCCCAGCCATCCCATCGGGGACATTTCTCCGACCCCAAAGGAATACCTGTGAGAGAGATGTGTCCCCATTCCTCTGTCATTGTGTGTTTATAAAGACACAAGTCTCTAGACATATGTCTTGGGATGAGCCACGTTTTGCGTGTCATAAGAACCGTCCCCCTGACACATTCCTCTGTCAGAGTATGTTTTATTAAGACACGAGTCTGCTGATACATGTTTTGACGAGGAGTCTCTGATATTACTACCTTCCTATTTCCAACGCTTTCAACGCAATATCTTTCGCGGCGTTCAAAGCGGTGACATTTGCTTCATAAGCCCTGGTGGCTGAAATCATATTAACCATTTCATTCACTATGTTGATGTTGGGATAAGCTACGTAACCTTTTTCGTCGGCATAGGGATGGGTGGGCTCATAGACCATGCGCGGCTCATTTCGGTCCTCGACAATCTTTGTCACATGCACCCCCGCGCCTTTATGTTTGAACCGCAGGACACCGCTTTCCCCGGCTTGTTCAAGCATCTGGGCAAAGATCGGGATTTTCCTGCTGTAGGGAGGATTGGACGGGTCATTGGGCCTGCCCGCGCTGTTCATGTTGGCTATGTTATTAGCAGTTATATCCAGCCTCAGTTTTTCGGCTGTCAGGCCTGAAGCGCTTATAGAAAAAGAATCAAATACACCCATTTTTACCTACCTCCGGTTATAACGTAGCTCAGCAGTGAGATACGTTCGCTCAGCTCTCTGGCCGTGGCCTGGTACTCTATGCTGTTTGCGGCGAGGTTTGTCATTTCCTCGTCAATGTCAACATTATTACCGTCCTTACGCATGGACGTCGTCCTGTTAATCTGTATTTCAGGCCTCAGTTCGGCCAGGCGGGGCGCCGCACCGTAATGCCTGGGGTCTGTGGTGAGCAAACTGATGGAATCCCGCCCCAGAGCTTTTTTGAGCAAACCTTCGAAATTTATAGTAGATTTCTTAAAATTCGGCGTATTAACGTTGGCCACGTTGTTGGCAATAACCCTCTGCCGCAGTGACTGCGCGTCCAGCCCCTCCTTTAAACCTACAAACACTTGACTCGAAAATAATTCCATCTGATCACCCCTGACATATAAATTATAAAACCAAGCCGTAAAGAAAGGGCTTGGTTTTAATACTCAATCCCGGCAACTCAGCCGCCCTGGCCAAACAATCTGCAAAAAACAGATAATCATTGGCTTTAGGCCCGTAGCTTTGCGCCCCTCCCTTTCGGGAAGTTTGCCCTTTCCGACAGAAATATTTAATTATAAAGGTACATATTTCCTTATTTTCAGTAAATTCATTCTACAATAAATAACATAATCCTGCAACAAAAAAGATTTTTTGTAAAAATTTTTACAAAAATATTTTATTTTTAAATTTTTATTGTAAAATAATCGTCTTAACAGTAAAAACCAAGCCTGTTAAAATGGCCTGGTTATTTTATACTTAGTATGGTTACTTTTGTATTATCATGTAAATGTCAATTTAAAATTTATTTAATAAAAAGCATTTGTAATTATGCAAGCGCTTTATATAAACTCATCAAATATGATACCCAGCATTTTTTTCACATGAGCCGCAAATTTCAACGTTTGTTCGGAAGGGATCTCCCGGATGACAGAGTTATCTCTTTTATCAATAACTTTCACCGAAACCATCCCGCTTTCCTTATGGATGGCAAACTTTAACTCAGTTCTATAAGCTTTAATAGTATTGTTAATCTGCTCTACCGCATCTTCCAACTTCTGTTCGGAATCATTGTCAGTTAACTGTTGGGCCTTAATCGGCATATATGCTTTTTTATCCGATACTGCTTCTCTTTCGTCGGGAAAAGGTCTAATCTTCACATCCTGCACAATAGGCATACTTCTATCAACACTCAAAACATTCACCTTTATCACCTCCCGTTATTTTCTATTATCTATAAAATAACCATCCGTTTGAACAATTGGGCCGCGATAAGCTTTATAAGTACCTTTTCTTTGATTTAGTGATTTAATCTCTCTCTTCAAGTTTTGAAACTCACCACTTACCGCCTGGAGGTTTTGATCTTCCAGTTTGCGAATTTTAACTGCAAGTAGTTTCGCTCTTTCCCCTAATATGCGGATCCCTTCCAGATTCTCCTCAAATAATTTTTTCGATTCTTCTCCCCCTGTACTTTCAGTATGATTTGATATTTGCTTCTCCAGTGGCAGAAGTTCTGCATTAATTTCATTGATAGCGTCAATATGTTGCTGTTTCCTGTCAATTATCGCTAATAGGTCATCTATTTTTTCAGGAACCAGGAATTTTGACTGCTCCAAAGTATTTTTATAAATTTCCTCCATCAGCTTTATCTTCTGTTTTTTAAGGTCATAAATTTTATTAAGCAACTGACTGGAATCCTCCTGTTTATTTACTGACCGCACGCAATCAGCGGTTTTGCAATCCTCACGGCTTCCCGCCAGGTATCACGCAGGTCTACCACTAACCCCAGCACCTCGCCTAGGATAAGCTTGTCTTTTTTCAGGTTTGCTTCTATCAAACGCCGGTTGATATATTCATACAGCGAGGAGAGACTTCCCGATATTTCATATTCCATATTCAATGTTTCACTCAAATAAGTAATAATTTCCTGCGCTTTGATAATCGAATTATGGACATCCTGGATTTTTTTCTCTTCTATAAATTTGATTCCCTGTTTGATGGATTTAACCGCGCCGTCGTAAAGGAGCAAGGTCAGTTCACCTTTGTCCGCGCTGATAATGGAATTTTGCTTGTACTGTTGATAAGGATTAATATTATACACTTGTACAACCTCCGCAGATTTTTGTTATGCCAATCCACTTAACTGGGACAACCAGGCACTCTGGCTGTTCATATTCTGAATAGCCTTTTCCATTGCCGTGAACTGCCGCCAGTAACGGTCTTCAATATCATTGAGACGTTCTTCCAACTCGTCGATATCACTGTCAATTTCGGTAATCCGTTTGCCTATTGTACTGTTGTCATAAAGACTGTATGTTGAGCTGCTGCCGGCTTTGGATGAAAGCTGTGAAATTCCGTCATTTACTTCTTCATAAATCCTGGCAGCGAAACCATCTTCACTATCAATATCAGACGTCTTGGTAAAAAGGTCCATCACTTCGTCCGGATCATTCTGGAGCGCTTCTTTGAGCTTGGCCTCATTTATATAAAGCTTCCCCTTTTCCTGGTACGTGCCTGTCGTGATGCCTATTGCGGACAGCGTACTAAAAGTCGTTAATCCATCTACGGAAGAACTTAATTCAGAACGCATTTTCGTCAATACTCCTGATAACATTGAATCGTTCCGCAGCAGCCCGCTTTTGGCTTTACTCTCCCATAACGCAATCTCGTCTTCGGACATTTCTTCTTTCTCATCGTCCGTAAGCGGGAGATAGTCTCTGTAGCGGGTTTCAGACAGCTTATTGTTAACCTCTTCGATAAGATCGTTATATGAAGATACAAAGTCCTTTATTAAATCAAATGTCGAATCGGTATCACTGGTTATAGTAACCGTACTGGCGGCGCCCCCGCCCTGCCTCAGGTTCATGGTAATACCGTTGACTGTAACCGTGTTTGTCGCGCTGGTTATGTTTGAAGCATCACCAAAGTCAAATACCGCGTCCTGGCCGGCGTATATGGTCCCGTCATTATTCAGCAGCAGGTTTAAAGTATTGGCGCCTGTTCCGCCCGCATCCGAAAGAAAGCCGCCCGCATCGCTGGTAACCCTGATTTGAGCCGTGCTGCCGGTGGTGGCGGAAGTCAGAAAAAACCTGTTCAGATTAGAGTCGTAGCTTGCTTTTATGCCGATATCCGCTTCATTTATTGCCGCCACGACGCTGTTAATATTATCAGCAGCCGTGTCGAAGGTAAAATCATGGCTGCCGCCGCTGCCTTCCAGCGTGAAAGAAACGCTGCCGGACAAGCCAAACTGGTCAGCCAGGGTTTTTGTTGTCCCGTCCTCATTCAATTCTTCCGCCAGCGCGGCCTGGCTGCCCTTTGAAACCCCCTGGGCCAGCTGGTCTACAGTCACCGCATAACTACCCTGCACGGCATTGGCGTTTGCAGTAACGGTGAGAGCGCTTTCGTTGGAGGAAACTGCGGACTTGGCCATATATGATGACTGGAACCTCATTTTAGATACAGTATCCCTGAAGGTCCGCATCAGGTTGTTGATGTTACGGTATTCATCCTTCTGCCACTCCAGGGTCTGCTTTTTCTGCTTTAACCTGTCAAGCGGCATCCTCTGAATTTTCATCAGATCTTTTACGATTGAATCCGTATCTATGCCGGAAGACAGCCCGCCGATTCTCAGACTGGCATATGACATATTTTTCACCACCACTATAAATTATTTTTGTCTCTTCCTTATATGGTTAAATCTATATGCTGCACTGTTCCGGCTGAGCCGTTTTCGTTTAAATAGATACCAGATTCTCTTACCTGTCCCATTGAATTATTACCAGCGTCCTTCATGGCAAACGGTGTGCTGACGCTGCCCAGGAAGATCGCGCCGATGCCCTTTTGCCCCAGGGTCAACAGTACATCGTTCCCACCGTCATCCTTGGTCCAGACGCGCAGCCGGCTGAATACCGGGTCGGCTTCATCAATCCAGCCGTTGCCATCAGCGTCGTACTGAGCCAGGTCGGCGAAACCGTCCCCGCTGCCGGGTCCAAAAAGCTCGCCGCCGTTGTTAATCCGCCCGTCTTCGTTGATGTCCAACGCCAGGAAACCGCTGTCCGGCTTTACAAAAGAAATCTGGTCTTCCAGCCCGTCACAGTCCAAATCGAAACTGTACTTGGTGTCAGTCAGCGCAGGCGCGGACCCGTTGAAATTTATCACCAGCGGGTCGACCGCGGCGTCTCCAGCCCTGATATTAATGTCCAGCCGGCTGGCAAATTCACGGCTCATTTTTAAATTAACAGAAATGTCGATCTCCCGTCCGTCTGCTGTCCTGATCATCCCCTGCGCCGCAAAAGACATCTTTTCCTGTTCATAATACGATTCATGGTAGTTGTACTCCAGGCCCCAGCCCTGCCGCCGCTGTGCGGACGCGCCGGCTGCCCCGGACAGGTTATTGTTCCCTGAATTTCCCGATTTCAGCTTCAGCTTATCCATCATAAAAAATTTTATTTTTTTGCCGGTCAGGGCTTCGAGCATCTTCTGCACAAGCAGTATTTTTTGCTTGTCACGGTCGCTGAGCTCAAAAGTGCAGGTTTCATCGGCGCGGGCCGCTCCTGCCGACTCCATTCCCCCCGCCTGCATGGCCTGAGCCTGTTCAGAGATCTCCAGCATATCCGTTTGCATATCTAAAATTTGGCCCGACGGTAGTTTTCGCCCTTCGAAATCAGGCCTTTCGCCGCCGCGCCAAAACTTTAATGATTCTTCTTTCACATGCTCTTGATAGAGGCTGCTGGAGCCCGACATCCGGATAGTTGAACTTTGAATAATCACAAACTATCCACCCCTTGTATGTATTGTGTAATTATTAAAACCGCTAATTAAATTAGATTTTTAATTACTTTTGATATCGGCATAGTATCGGTAATTATTAATCGGACAATAGTCCTATTTAAAGCATTGCCGGTTATATTTTATGGAATAATGAAGCCGGCCCGCGGGCCGGCTTCACTGGTATTTGTCTTATTGCAGAAGCTGCAGGACGCTCTGCGGCTGCTGGTTCGCCTGGGCCAGCATGGCGGTGGCTGCTTGCATCAGGATGCTGTTCTTGGTAAAGTCGCTCATTTCTTTGGCCATGTCCACGTCGCGGATACGTGATTCGGCGGCAGTCACGTTCTCTGTAGTGGTGCCCAGGTTGTTTACAATGTGCTCCAACCTGTTCTGGTGCGAACCGAATGTTGACCTTGCAGTGTTGATGGTATCAATAGCGGTCTCAATATTTGCTGTAGTGGAAGCACTGGTCAAACTCTGGGCGGCAACAGTAATGCCGATGGCGAAAACATCTGTGTCGTCATCGCTTATTACTATGTCTATTGTTCCTGCAAATGTGTTTGTGCCGTTGAATTCTGTACTGGCTATAATATTATCGATTTCTGTTCCGAGTTGAGTCATTTCCAGTTCCAGGTTGGTGACGTCTGATGTGCTGTAAGTTTCGTTAGCCTTTTGGACGGAAAGCTCTTTTAACCTGGTGAGCATATCGCTGACTTCGTTTAACGCTCCCTCAGCGGTTTGGATGTAGGAAATGCCGTCCTGGGCGTTTCTGGCCGCCTGGTTTAATCCCCTGATTTGGCCGCGCATTTTTTCAGAGATCGAGAGGCCTGCCGCATCATCCGCAGCCCGGTTTACGCGGAGACCGGAAGACAGTTTCTCCATGCTCTTGCTTGAGTTCAAATTGTTGGCTGACAGCTGGCGGTAGGTGTTAAGCGCCGCAATGTTGTGGTTGATTCTCATCTTTTCATTCCTCCATGAATTTTTTATTTTTACCGCTTCCGTGCGGTATTATTTTACCGGGTCGGCCGCCCCGGAAAATTTGTTCTGTTATCTATATCGTCTTAAATGATTATTAATTTATCCTACTTTAGTCCTATTTTTTGAAAAATGTTCTATATAAATTTGAAAAATGTTCTATATAAATTAGAACGTAAAAAAGCTTCTGCAACCTTAGGATACAGAAGCATTTTTTCGTGTATAAGCGGGCCGTCTTGTACTTTTTGTCTTTTATTTGCCGCTGTTTTTCAGCAGCCGCATCGCTTCCTCCACGCCTTTAATCGCCTGCGTATTTTCTTCCTGCAGTTCCCGGTATATCTCTTCCCGGAATATTTCCAGGCTGGCCGGCGCTTCGATCCCCAGGCGCACCGTTTCCCCGCTCACCTCAGTTACAACTATCTTAATATCCCTGCCGATTATGATTGACTGCCCTTTCTTGCGCGCCAGCACCAGCATATCAGCGCACCTCCCTGCCGCTGCCCCGCCCCAGGGGCAGCGGGGTGCGAATGGAGTATCTCCGGTTATTCAGGACAACCTGCTTGGCCTGGAGCTTATTGACATTAATCACTACCGGGGCCAGCAGGTTGACCGTGGCCGCGCCTATTCCCCTGCTGGTGTTTACCGTACAAAAGACAGCTACCTGCTTTTGATCGGTTATCCCAAGCTGGCTTACTGCCTCCTCGTCCAGATCAAATTCATAATCTCTGAATATGACGAAAGGATTCAACAGCAATATCCTTATTTCCGGCTGACTGGAGCAGCGCAGGTAATAAAAAGGGGAACCGTCTTCCAGTATGTTCAGAATAAACTCCCGGCAGTCCTCCAGACCCGGCATCCCCCAGGGAAAAGATATAACAATTTCTTCATTGAGATTCTTATTTATTTCCGCATCCAGTCCCATACACACCCTCCTTCTTAATAAAGTGACCCGGCGGCCACTTTACCTATGCATACCCATTTATGCCCCTGCCTTTTTTTTCACCCATTTCTTCCAACCAGGCTTCAGCTTCTTCCAGGGTAAAGTCCCGGCTGCACCCGGTACGGCGGTCCCTGGCTTTAATCCTGGGCTTGCCTTCCTTGATCAATGCGAAGTCCAGGGGCTGGTTGTACATTTCAGCCGCCCGGCGCATCCGCTCCACCGCTTTATTAAGCTCGTACCTCATCTTCCGCAGGGCCAAATCTTCACTCTGCAGCAATTCTTCCCCGACTGACGGTTTCAGGCGGGAGGTGTCCAAAGAGCGGGCCGCATCCTGGGCGGCGATGGCCTGCAGACCCCCGGCTCCGATTTTCATGACTTTCACCTTTACTTATATATTATGAATTGAAACCTATACAAATATTGGCGTAAAGCATTGGTTTCATGACTGGCTGCAGGCATAGAAGCTTTTCTTACCTTAAAAAGTCAAGCAGGCTGACCTGCAGCATTTTTGCCCCGGCGGCCAGGGCGGCTTCATATGTAACCTGCTGCTGGCTGTATTCTATAGACAGGCGCGCCATATCGGCGCCTTCGATATTTTCAAGGTTCTCAGTGAGCTTGATTTCCTGATCTGAAAGCATACTTTGCAACGTCTCAAAGTGGTTGGTCCTGGCCCCAACTTGAACCCGGTACCCCAGCAAAGAGTCTGTTTCCTGTTTCAAATCATTTATACAGCTCTGAACACCGGCCATATCATTATTATTCAGGCTGTCTCTCAGGTCGAAAAACACCTTGAAAACTCCATCGCCGACTGTATATGTTTGCGTTGTAAGGTCAAATGTGGCCGACCCAAAAACACCCGGCGCGCCGCTGGTGGTTATGCCCGGCGAATCGATCCGGTAATCAGTCCCGGCCAGCACTTCCCGCCGGATCTCGTTGGTGTCTCCTGAATAAATAATCTGGTCCCCCACCCTTTCAAAAGGGGGGCTGCTGTTTTTGGTGCCGGCGTAAATATATTTGCCTCCTACCATTGTGTTGCCAAGGTCCACTATCTGGTCGATCATTTTGTCAATCTGTTCCGCTATGGCCGCCCTGTCACTGGCGCTATAAGTGCCGTTGGCAGCCTGCAGGGCATATTCACTGGCCTTGGATAGAACATCGCCTATTGTGCCCATGGAAGTATCGCTCATATCAAGGTAGATCAGCCCGTCGTCTATATTTCTGTTATACTGCTCCATGTAAGACAAGCCGGATTTAATGGACAGGTATTGGCCCATTACATTGGGGTCGTCACTGGGACGCAGGAGCCTTTTGCTGGTGGCAAGCTGCTCCTGGCTGCGGGCTATGCTGCTAAGATTGTTCTGAATGCTGCTGATAATGTTGTTGGTCATGTACCTGTTGGTAATACGCAAAGCTTTTCACCCCTTAATCTATAAGCCCGTTAATCAGGAGATCCAGCATATCGTCCAGCACCGTGACCACCCTGGCGCAAGCCTGGAAACCATATTGAAACTGGACCATCCTGGTGAGTTCTTCATCAGTTGAAACGCCTGACACAGAATCCCTCAGGCTGGTTATTTGCTCTTTAATGGCCGTTTGGTTATCCGACATATCACCGGCAACCTTGACATCGTCCCCGACCTCGGTTACCAGTATGCTGTAATACTGTTCAAAAGTATATGGCTGAGCCGGCGGGTTAATCTGGACATCTCTTAAATCGGCTACATCGCCGGCCAGGGTGCCGTCGATCAGAGACGGGTTCTGTAAAAGAGTTGAATTTACAGCAAAATCACCCGTGGCCAAGCTTCCGCTAAAGAAATCCACTCCCGCGCCTGCGATCATGCTCTCCATATTAGCAGCCAGGTCATCCAGTTTTGACATGTAATCCATGACATTCACCCTGGCCCGCTCCAGTCCGAGAAGGGATCCGCCCAGGCTGGCATTAAAGGCGTTGTCAGTCAGATTGATCGCTGCCCCGTCGTCAGCGCCGCCGGTAATAGCGAGACTGATATCCGTTCCGTCTGTTGCAAGAGCGAAGAATGTCCCTGCCTCGCTGACATCCATACCTAAAAAAGTAAAATTGCTGAGTTCACCGGTCGGCATCCCGTTTACGGTTTCAAAATTCACGCTTACCGGTCCGTACTGGCTGAGCTTTTCCAGCAGCATATCCCTCTTATCCAGAAGGTCGTTGGGCTGCTGTCCTACCTGATAAACCTTTACGATTGATTCTGTTAAGTCCTGAATCTGAACAATCAGGTCGTTGATGTCTCCCACCTGATCGCTTATCCTGCCGCCGGTCACCGCCGGTGTGGCGTCTTTAACAGCGATGCTGTCCTTTACGTCACTCAGCTGGTTATATGTGTATGATAATAATGAGGCCAGGCTGTCTCCTGATTCAACCACGGCTGACTTAACGCTCGAGTCCTGGGGGCTGTTGTTCAGGTACATCCATGACCTGAAAAATTCTGTTATTCTGTCACCGATGCCATCAGTTGCCGGTTCGGCGATAGAAGCCTCGGCGAGCTGCAAAACGGATAGCTGGCTTTCCCAGTAAGAGCTGTCAGTTGTACAACGGCGCACATTGTTGTCCAGGTACTCGTCCTTTACGCGGCGGATGCTGCTTACCTCTACCCCGGTGCCAAGCTGCCCTACCGTTACCGAACTGTCCAGAGCCGGCTCTGAAAACGGAATCGTGGGGTTGATTACCGCTTCCTGCCTGGAGTAGCCTTCAGTGCTGGCGTTGGCCAGGTTATGGCCTATTATATTGAGCGCCTGTTGGTTTACCATCATGCCCCTGCGGGCAGTCTCCAACCCGAACCATGTGCTAGTCATATAATATAACCACCATTCTAAATGGTCCTGTCCACAACAGAGAGCAGCTTGCCGTGGTCCTTCATCTTGCCGCTTCCCATGTATGTGCTGCCGCTTTTCGGCCTGACCTTCCTGAGCAGCTGTTCGGTAATAATCTGGCCGCGCCTGGCCAGTACATAATTAAGGTCCCTCATCTCACTGACCAGCTGCAGGCTATTCTTGAGGGAACGTGAAAGTTCGTTTAATTCCCCGGCTGTCCTTTCGGAAGCATGAGACAGCAGCATGTTTAAATTCGGTTCTTCGCCCAACCCATATTTGACGGCCAATTTTTTCTGTGTTTCCACCCGTCTTTTTTCCTGGTCCTTTAATTTGCGTGACAATTCTTCCTGCTTATATGCGGTGGCCAATATTACCGCTATATCGTTTTTGCGGAGCGCCTTATTGTGTTCCCTGGCGGCTTCCAATAGCTCGACAATAGTTTGATTTTGCAACTTCAGAATATTTGATAAATTAAAAAACAAAGACTCCATACGTACCAACCTTTAAAGTCGTATTAGAAAGCTGCCAAAATTTATCGTCAGCCTTAAGACCCGGCTTTATCCAGGTTCCTGTCCGAGATTATACCGGCGGCGATCTTTTCGCTGTCCGGTTTATAAGACCCTTCCTGGATGCTTTGTTTCAAAGCAGCTACCAGATCCTCCCGGACTGCCGGCAGTTTGTCAAGCATACTGCGGTATGATTGCATTTCCATTGCTTCCTTCGAAATTTCTACGCTGTCCCCCGGGATTTGGCTGTTATTTTGTCCTTTTTGCACAGTCTTATCATTCTTCATCTGGTTAGTATAAGCTTTAATAGACCCAATTCCACCCGGCCCGTTGATTTTCACCTGGCTCACCTGCCTTTGTTTCCTTTACAAAATTATCGTCAGGGTTAACAGGAAACTTAAGTAATAAAGAGTCCCAATTCTATTCTACGAAAGTCCCATATATTTTTCAACAAAGTTACAGTTTAATTTCCGAAGTGAATCACTTATTCTATAGGTTCGGGTGTTTCAGGCTGTACCTGTGCCATGGGTTCAGAAGATTCATACTTGCTTTTCAGTACCACAATATCAACCCGCCGGTTCCGCTGCCGGTTTTCGTTCGAATCATTCGGCGACTTGGGGCGAAATTCCCCGTAACCGGCGGCTGACAGGCGATCCGGGTGGAAATCCAGTTCCTTTATCAGCTCCTGCACAACCCTGGTGGCTCTCGTCACTGAAAGTTCCCAGTTGGAAGGAAACTGCGCAGTGTTTATTGGGAGGTTATCCGTATGCCCCTCCACTCTGATAAACTGGGGCGCTTTTTTTAATATCTGGCCGGTCTTGTTAATTAGTTCCCTGGCATCCAGCGTCAGTTCAGCCGAGCCAAGGGGGAAAAGAGCCACATCTTTAAAACTCAGCACGACCCCCCTGTCTTCCAGGGTAACCGAGACCTTATCGTTCAGACCGTTTTCATCAATGTAAGCCTGCAGTTCTTTGCGGATTTTTTCAAGGTCGCTGGCTTCTTTTGTTTCCATGGTCATCTGCATGTCCTCAATCAAAGAGCTGCCGGAAATGCCGGGGGCAAGCGAGGTGCCCGGCTCATTCATCACCGACTGCCCGCCGCCGCCCATTGCGTGGGAAAGGGAGAGGGCCACCGCCTGAAACTTTTTAGCGTTCAGGTTGCTTAAGGCATACAGGACTACAAAAAAAACCATAAGCAGTGTTATTAGATCTGAATATGTAAGAAGCCATCTCTCGTGGTTGGATTTGCCCGATGTCTGCCGGCGGCGTTTCATAGCAGTTTTACTCTTCCTCTTCTGATTTTTCAGCTTCAGCTTTCTTATCGCGGTTCTTGGGTTTCAAAAAGGCGGAAAGCCTTTCCCTGATCAGCAGGGGGTTGTACCCTGCCTGAATTGAGATAATACCTTCCAGCATCAGCTCCTGCAGCATTACCTCTTTTTTGCTCAAGTTTTTCAATTTCTCCGCTATGGGCAGCCACAGTATATTCGCGGATCCGATACCATACAGTGTGGCGATGAAAGCCAGCGCGATTGAGGGGCCGAGTGTCTCGGGGCTTTCCAGGTTGCCCAGCACGTGCACCAGGCCCATTACCGTACCGATGATTCCCATTGTGGGAGCGTAGCCGCCGGCGGCTTCAAAGATGCTGGCGCCGGTATGGTGGCGCTCCTGGATGGAATAGATCTCGGTCTCCAGGATCTGCCTGACCAGTTCCGGATCGGTACCGTCCACAACCAGTTGTATACCTTTGCGCATAAAGCTGTCCTCAATTTGCGGCAGCTGGTTCTCCAGGTAAAGCAAGCCCTCCCGCCGTACCTTATCGGCCAGGCCGACGATCTGCTCGATCAACGCAACCTCGTTTGGCAGCTTTTGAAACAAAATAATCGTCAAAAGCCTCGGAACAGTCATAATTTCGCTTAAGGAAAAACTAACAACCGTGGCTCCGATTGTACCGCCAAATACTATCATAGCCGCGGTTGGTTTTAATAATGCTAAAAGATGCCCGCCATCCATGAGAAATGCAGTAACCAGAGATATAAGGGCAAATAGTATACCACCAATAGCGGTTATCTCCACGCAATGACCCCTCCCAGCTTAAAAATAATCCAAATAAAAAGGCAGCCCCAATGACTACCTTAGCGCAAAAAATGCGGCCGCCCGGCAGCCTTGACCATTCGGTTTTAGACCCCTGGGCCCTGCGCCCCTCCCTTTCGAAAGGTTTGCCATATTTAAGGGTATAATAATTATATTTGTTTTTATATTGTAAGATCTTTATTTAATTGGCTATTTTTACTTTATCATTAATAAACACTACCAGTACTTAATTCGGCTTTTTTGCTTTTTTATTAATACCTCTTTCCCTATTCCAAGAAAAAAAGGTGAAGGGCGCCTTTTCAGGGCTACAACCTTGACTCCACCCTTTTCGCCCATACAACTTCTATTTCAACATCCAGTGTCACTCCGTTTTCACCGTGCTCTTCATTCAGCACCTTACCCTTTTCATGCAGCAGCGGCAGCAGCCCGCTTTTGTGGTAGGGTATAAAAAAGGTTTTTCGCACCCGCCTTGAAATGAAGGCCCGGGCGACGGCTTCCAGCAGTTCTTCAAACCCCCATCCTTTTTGGGCCGAAAGGGCCACCGCCTGACGCCCTTTTTCAACAGGGGGAAGTGTCCCGTCCGGTAAAAGGTCAAATTTGTTATATACCATTATAAATGGTTTATCCGCCGCTCCCAGCGACTCCAGGACCCTGTTCACGGCTTCAACCTGCTTTTCAGCGTTGGGATGAGACGCGTCAACAACATGCAGGAGCAGGTCGGCCTCCACTACTTCTTCCAGGGTTGCCCTGAATGCCGCTACCAGGTGGTGGGGCAGGTTCTGGATAAAACCCACGGTATCAGTTAACAAAACAGCTTCGTTATTTGGCAGGATCACACGCCGTGTGGTGGGGTCCAGGGTGGCGAAAAGCTTGTCTTCCACAAGTACGCCGGCTCCTGTCAGCTTCTTTAAAATAGTCGATTTTCCCGCGTTCGTATATCCCACCAGGGCCGCCAGGGGAATGGGTATTTCCCTGCGGCTGCGGCGCAGTAGCTCACGGTGTTTTTTTACTTCCCTGATCTCCGCGTTAAGGTCTGCTATGCGCTTGCGGATGCGCCTGCGGTCAACTTCAAGTTTTGTTTCACCGGGCCCCCTGGTGCCAATGCCGCCGCCCAGGCGGGACATCGCGATCCCCCGCCCGGTGAGCCTGGGCAGCAGATAATTAAGCTGGGCAAGTTCTACCTGCAGCTTGCCCTCTCTGGTTCTAGCCCTGCGGGCAAAAATATCGAGGATCAGCTGGGTGCGGTCAATAATCCTTACACCGGTGATTTCCTCCAGGTTGCGGGCCTGGACCGCCGAAAGCTCCCGGTCAAAAATCGCCAGGTTGGCGTCATGCTCCCGGCAAAGCTCAGCTACTTCCTCAGCCTTGCCCTTGCCGAGAAAAGTAACGGCGTCGGGTTTGTTCCTTTTCTGGAACACCCGCTGCAGTACATCAGCCCCTGCCGTATCTGCCAGCCGGGCCAGTTCCTCAAAAGAATACGCCGTCTGCCCGGGGTCGTCCCCTGTCAGCTCTATGCCTACCAGAATTGCTTTTTCCCGCCGGCCATCCAATCCCAATTGTATCTCTCCCGACTATTTAGCATTACAGCGATTATATAATAGGGAGAGGTCCTGTAGCAACAGCGGCACAGCCTCTCCCGGTCAGAAAATCTTTTACCCAACCTCAACGGAACTCCAACACCATTTGGCCTGCAAAATAATTGGGGACGTTCTTCAACAGAAGAATGTCCCCAAAAGGTTTTCTTACTCCGCCCTGTCCTCAAAGGCCAGGTCCCCTTTTACCGGGTCAACTTTGACCAGGATACCGCCGCCCCGGGCTTTCTTCCCTTCCAGCAGGTGTACTGAGAGCGGGTTCTCCAACCTCTTCTGGATGGCCCTCTTCAGCGGCCTGGCGCCGTAAACCGGGTCAAACCCTTCTTCCGCCAGGAGCGCTTTAGCATCCTCCGTCACTTCCAGGTTGAGGCCGAGTTTTTCCAGGCGCTGTTTTAGCAGGAGCAGCTGGATATCCACAATTCTAACGATTTCGGCCCTGCCCAGGTTGTTGAAAATCACCACTTCGTCAACACGATTCAGAAACTCCGGCCGGAAGCTCGCCCTCAGCTCATCCATCACCCGTTCCTCGAGTTCCCCGCGGTTTCCTTCCTTAATTTCACGGAACCAGTGGCTGCCCAGGTTAGAAGTCATGATCACGACGGTATTACGGAAGTCCACGGTGCGGCCGTGCCCGTCTGTCAGCCGGCCGTCGTCCAGCAGCTGAAGCAGGATATTGAAAACATCAGGGTGCGCTTTCTCGATCTCGTCAAACAGGATCACCGCGTATGGCCGGCGGCGTACAGCTTCGGTAAGCTGTCCCCCTTCCTCGTAGCCGACATAGCCGGGAGGCGCCCCGACCAACCGCGATACCGTATGTTTTTCCATGTATTCGCTCATGTCGTAACGCAGCATGGCCCGCTCGTCATTAAAAAGGAAGTGCGCCAGCGCCCTGGCCAGCTC
>CAZPXL010000007.1:0-21497 GCA_964591005.1 uncultured Eubacteriales bacterium | reverse complement strand
TAACCTCCCTCCCAGCGGCTGTTATGGTATCGGCATGCTTTTCATGTCTACTGACCGCGTCAAGAGGGAGAAGTGCGAGCGGGAATTGGAGCGAATCGCCGGAGAAGAAGGGCAGGTTCTGCTCGGCTGGCGGGACGTCCCCACCGATGACTGTTCGTTGGGTAATACTGCAAAATTGGAGCAGCCCTACATACGGCAGGTTTTTGTGGCCAGAAATCCTGAGCTGAAAGATGAAATGGCCTTTGAACGTAAACTCTATGTTATTCGCAAGAGGGCTGAGAGTGAAGTCCGCTCCAGATGTCTGCCGGATGGCGGCGCCTTCTATTTTGCCAGTTTTTCCTGCCGGACTATTGTATATAAAGGCATGCTTGTACCGGAACAGATAGCGCAGTATTACCAGGACTTAAACGATCCCTCGGTGGAAATTGCCTTGGCCCTTGTCCATTCCCGGTTCAGCACCAATACATTTCCAAGCTGGGAGCGGGCGCACCCTTACCGTTACCTGATCCATAACGGGGAAATAAATACCCTGCGCGGCAACATCAATTTTATGTTAACGAGGCAGTCACTGTGCTCGTCCGAGCACTTCGGCGAGGACATGGCCAAGGTTTTTCCGGTAATTGATCAGGACGGCAGCGATTCGGCCATGTTCGACAACTGCCTTGAGTTTTTATCCCTTACGGGCCGCTCCCTGCCTCACGCCGCGATGATGATGATCCCCGAGCCGTGGTCCAACCACGAAAGTATGAGCGACGATAAGAAAGCTTTCTACGAATACCACAGCTGTCTGATGGAGCCATGGGACGGGCCCGCTTCCATCGCATTTACAGACGGGACGGTTATCGCCGCGGTGCTTGACCGGAACGGTCTGCGCCCGTCGCGCTATTATGTTACGAAAGACGGCCTGATTGTCCTGGCCTCCGAGGTCGGTGTGGTTGATATTCCCCCGGAGGATATCATTTTAAAAGAGCGGCTCCGGCCGGGACGCATGCTGCTTGTGGACACAGGAGAGGGGCGTATTATCAGCGACCAGGAATTGAAAGCGAAAATGTCTAATGAACACCCCTACCGCCAGTGGCTGAAAGAATACCTGGTCGACCTGGAAAATCTGCCGGAAGCCCCGTATTTACCAGAAACCGATCATGAAACCGTGCTGAGGCGCCAGCAGGCCTTTGGTTACACCTATGAGGACCTGGTGAAAGTTTTGGAGCCAATGGCGAGAGACTCTGTCGAACCCGTGGGATCAATGGGCCATGATGCCTCACTGGCAGTGTTATCAGATAAACCGCAGCTATTATATAGTTACTTTAAACAGTTATTCGCCCAGGTGACCAACCCGCCGATTGACTCAATCCGTGAGGAGATTATTTTTGCTGTTGAAACGACCATCGGCTCCGAGAAGAACCTGATCAGGCCGGAACCCGACAGCTGCCGGCGGATCAGGCTAAAGAAACCGATACTGACCACCGGTGAACTGGCCAGGCTGCTGTACTTAAACAGGAAGGGCTTTAACACTGTAACCCTGCCGATCCTGTTCAGGGTTGATGAAGGAAGCCATGGCCTCGAGACGGCGATGAAAAATCTCTTTGATGAAGCTGACCGGGCTATAGTAAGCGGCGCCAACCTGTTAATATTATCCGACCGGGGTGTTGATGCTGAAAACGCGCCCATACCTGCCCTGCTGGCAGTGGCGGGACTGCATCACCATCTGATCCGCAACGGTACCAGGACCAGGGTGAGCCTTTTGCTGGAGTCAGGCGAACCTCGCGAGACACATCATTTTGCAGTTTTACTGGGTTATGGAGCCAGTGCGATAAATCCTTACCTGGCCCTGGAGACGCTGGAAAATATGTGTTTCGAGGGGATTATAACCGGCGTCACACCGATGAAAGCGGTAAATAATTACATCAAGGCGGCGGTTAAGGGCGTTGTCAAGGTTGCTTCAAAAATGGGAATTTCCACCATTCAGAGTTACTGCGGGGCGCAGATTTTTGAAGCGGTCGGCATTCACCGCTCGGTTATAGATAAATATTTTACCTGGACCGCCTCGCGTGTCGGCGGAATAGGGCTGGAGGAAATTTCCGGGGAAGCATGTTTAAGACATCAGCGTGCATTCGCGCCCGGCGCCGACGACACCCTTGATTCAGGTTCGGCTTACCAGTGGCGTTATGGCGGGGAGGAGCGCATGTTCAACCCGCAGACGATAGTAATGCTGCAGGAAGCCTGCCGCAACAGTGATTATGAGAAGTTCAAGAAATACACCAGCCTGGTGAATTCTCAAAAGACGGCCCTACGCAGGTTTTTAAGCTTTAAACCGGGCCGTACTCCAGTACCCATAGCAGAAGTGGAACCGGTGGACAAGATCTGCCGCCGCTTTAAGACAGGGGCCATGTCCTTCGGCTCCATCAGCAAAGAGGCTCACGAATGTATGGCCATCGCCATGAACCGCCTTGGCGGTAAAAGCAATACGGGTGAGGGCGGGGAGGACCCGGCGCGGTACAAAACCCTGCCAAACGGGGATTCCCTGCGCAGCGCCATCAAGCAGGTGGCTTCAGCCAGGTTTGGTGTAACCAGCGAGTACCTGGTCAACGCCGATGAAATTCAAATCAAAATGGCCCAGGGGGCAAAGCCCGGCGAGGGCGGCCAGCTGCCGGGGCGCAAGGTTTACCCCTGGATAGCCAAGGTCAGGAACACTACCGCCGGCGTGGGTTTGATTTCTCCCCCGCCGCACCACGATATATATTCAATTGAAGACCTGGCGGAGTTGATCCACGATTTAAAGAACGCCAATCCGAAAGCCAGGATCAACGTGAAGCTGGTTTCAGAGGTGGGCGTGGGAACGATAGCGGCAGGGGTGTCCAAGGGAAGGGCTGACGTTGTGCTGATCAGCGGTTACGACGGCGGTACCGGCGCCTCGCCCCGCACCAGTATTAGCCACGCCGGGCTGCCATGGGAATTAGGTGTGGCCGAGACCCACCAGACGCTGGTATTGAATAACCTGCGCGACAGAATTGTCGTGGAAACCGACGGGAAGCTGATGTCCGGCCGGGATGTAGCCGTCGCGGCGCTTCTCGGCGCGGAAGAATTCGGTTTCGCCACAGCCCCGCTGGTTGTTATGGGCTGTGTGATGATGCGGGTCTGCAACCTGGATACCTGCCCCTGCGGTGTAGCGACCCAGAATCCGGAACTGCGCAAGAAATTTACAGGGAAACCTGAGTATGTGGTCAACTTTATGCGCTATATCGCCCAGGAACTGCGGGAGATTATGGCTGAATTGGGATTCCGCACCGTCAGCGAGATGGTTGGCCGTACGGATGTGCTTGAACAGAGTGATGACGTCAGCCACTGGAAGGCTAAAGGGCTGGACCTGTCAGCCCTGCTCTGCCGGCCGGATGTTCCCGACGAGGTCGGCAGGCATTGCCGGAGGGAACAGTATCATGGGCTGGAGAAATCATTGGACCGGCAGGTACTGCTGGAATTATGCGAGCCAGCGCTGGAACGCGGGGAAAAGGTCGAGTTCAGGCTCCCTATTAAAAACACCAACCGTGTAGTCGGCACTATCCTGGGATATGAAGTAACGAGGCAGTACGGCGGGGAAGGCCTGCCCGAGGATACTGTCCGCCTGTATTTTGACGGGTCCGCCGGGCAGAGCTTTGGCGCTTTCATCCCAAAAGGCATCACCATGACCCTGGAGGGTGACGCCAACGATTACTTCGGCAAAGGTTTATCGGGCGGCAAGCTGATTGTTTTCCCGCCGGCCAGGGCAAATTTTGTGCCGGAGGAAAACATTATTGTCGGCAATGTGTCGTTGTACGGCGCCACGTCCGGTGAAGCATACATTAGAGGAGTGGCCGGCGAGAGGTTCTGTGTCAGGAATAGCGGCGCCAGCGCCGTTGTGGAGGGTGTCGGTGACCACGGATGTGAGTACATGACTGGCGGCCGGGTTGTTGTCCTGGGCTTAACCGGCAGGAATTTTGCCGCCGGTATGTCGGGCGGAATAGCCTATGTGTTCGATGAGGACGGCACATTTGTCAACCGCTGCAACCGGGTGATGGTCCATATTGAGGCACTGGAAGACGCCGGTGAAATCGACGAGGTCAGGGGCATGGTCCGGAATCATTTAGAATACACGGGAAGTAAACGGGCTGCTTTTGTCCTGGAAAACTGGCAAGCCTTTGTGCCGAAATTCGTCAAGGTTATTCCAAAGGACTACAAGCGTATGATCCAGGCTATAAAGCAGGCCTATCAAACTGGATTGAGCGGTGACGAGGCGATTATGGCCGCCTTTGAAGAAAATATCAAGGATGTGTCCAGGGTCAGCGGCAACTAGCATTCGTTATGAATTCCCAATAATTGAAGCGCAAGGCAAATCTTTTTGAGGAGGGAAATTAATAATGGGCAAACCAACCGGATTTTTGGAATGCCAACGCGCGCTTCCTTCAGATCGTAATACGCTGGAACGAATAAAGGACTGGAACGAAATTCACAAGCAGCTGCCGGAGGTGGAATTGAGAAAACAGGCGTCCCGTTGTATGGACTGCGGCACACCCTTTTGTCATACCGGCATGATGCTCAATGGTATGGTTTCCGGCTGCCCCAACCACAACTTAATCCCGGAGATTAATGATCTGGTATACAGGGGCCTGTGGAAAGGGGCCCTGGCCAGACTGCTCAAATATAATAATTTTCCCGAGTTTACCTCCAGGGTATGCCCGGCCCCCTGTGAAGGCGCTTGTACCGCCGGACTTGCCACGGAGCCTGTTACTACAAAAAATATAGAGTTTGCTGTAATCGAAAAAGGGTTTGAAAAAGGGTGGGTGAAGCCGCGGCCTCCCGCCCGGCGCAGCGGCAAGAAGGTCGCCGTGGTTGGTTCCGGTCCTTCCGGTTTAGCCTGTGCGGACCAGCTCAACAGGGCCGGCCATCTGGTTACTGTTTTTGAACGCGCTGACAGGATCGGCGGGCTCCTGATGTATGGTATCCCTTATATGAAACTTGAGAAATGGGTTGTGCAGCGGCGGGTAAGTTTAATGGCGGCAGAAGGAGTTGAATTTGTTACCGGCACTGAAGTCGGCAGGGACTATCCTGTCGACAAGCTGCTCAAGTATTTTGACGCGGCAGTGCTTTGTACCGGTTCAACGAAACCCCGCGACCTCCTGGTCGAAGGCAGAGACCTGGAAGGTATTCATTTCGCGGTACAGTTTTTAAGCGCAAATACTAAAAGCCTGCTGGACTCCAGCCTTGCTGACGGAAAATTTATTTCCGCCGAAGGTAAAGACGTGATAGTTATCGGCGGCGGAGACACGGGGACTGACTGTGTCGGCACTGTCCTCCGGCATAAGTGCAAAAGTATAAACCAGCTTGAAATCATGCCCATGCTTCCTATCGAACGGAGGGAAGATAATCCCTGGCCCCAGTACCCAAGGATATTTAAAACTGACTACGGCCAGGAAGAAGCAGCGGCTGTTTTTGGAAATGACCCACGCCGCTACTGTGTCACCACTAAAAGGTTTGTTGGCGACGACAAAGGCCATGTGAAAGAGGTACACACGGCGGATGTGGAATGGATAAAGGATGGCCAGGGCCGTTTCATGCCAAGAGAAATCCCGGGCTCACATAAGGTCTGGCCCGTCCAGCTGGTACTGCTGGCTATGGGATTTACCGGTCCGGAGAATAACATGCTGGACCAGCTCGGCCTAGAGAGGGATGAACGTTCCAACGCTAAAGCCGATTACGGAGATTTTGCCACAAATGTAAAAGGTGTATTTGCCGCCGGCGATATGCGCCGCGGTCAAAGCCTCGTGGTCTGGGCGATAAACGAGGGACGAGGCGCCGCGCGGGAGTGCGACCGCTACTTGATGGGCAGCACAAATCTGGTCTGATTAATCTGGTAAAAACATGTCAAACGGTGTGGCTTCATACAATTTGAGGCCACACCGTTTTTTGGCTCGGAAAAAGAAATATCTTATATCCATGAGACATTACAACTCAAATCTCAACCCCTCAACTTGCAGACTTTGAAAAGCTATCTTGTCACCCATCAGGTATATCCTGATTCCGCCTGGGTCAATAATTGCTCTTTTAGAAATGTAGACCACGAGCCCATCGGCATTTACTTCATCATAGTTTTCCGGCGCGGCCGGTTTGCTTTCGAATATAATAGGCTCTTTACTGGGGCCGCCGCAGCTGAACATTGTTTCTGAATCCACAGTAATAGCTTCAAACTTGCTGAGAATGTATTCCCTGGCATCTTCGGAAATCTCGACTTTAATCATTTTATTCAGCTCCTCGAAAGGTTGCATACACAACTCTTTTGTAATGATAGTGCTTTCAGGCTGTTTTCAATATTCGACAATATTAGACAAAATTCATGGGATATCCTGCTTTGTTATCTGTATTTTAAAATTTAGAGGGATAAACATGGTGAATTATTGCCTCAGGCCGTGGTGAAAAATGATGTCAGCAGGCGCGGCTGTAAATTTGCGTGAAGCCATAAACTTTTCTTAAGCTCAGCGGGCCGAAAGATTTTCACCACATGCTGCAGCCTGCTGTATTCCGGGAGTATTCCCGGCAGAATATTGTTGAATTGATCAAACAGCCCGGTATTAAACACCGTTTCTTCTTTGCCCGGAAACAGGGCTATATAAAAAATACGGGTTTCCACCAGGTCCTGAAAAAAATGGGTGCCATATGAGAGCTGGGGCATATATCCTTCCTTTTGAGAGGCTGTTTCCACCAGTACTGCCGTGTTGTTAATTTCCGCAAAAGAAACCGGCACTCCCAGTGATGGAGTACTGGTTCCCCAGCGACCGGGCCCAATCAGCATCAAGGGTTCATTTTCACGGTCACAAAACAACCGGTTTATCCGTCCCACCAGCCGGGCGACATCGTATTTGCCGGTCAAGGACATTTTACTGTATTCTTCTCCCGGAATATAGACGATAGCTTTAATAACCTGCAGGGCCTCGCTTCCCATAAAGCTGTCTTTGTTGGTAAACAGGATATTGTCCGGGGTATAATCCATCACTGCCGCGTGTTTAGAGGATTTTTCAAATGTCTGGAGAGGACGGCACTGCAGGAGATTGACCTCAAACCCGCCGCCCGGCGAGAAATTAGCTGTGAACTCGATGTCCACCGGATAGTTGTAAGCTGTTTCCAGAACTTTAAGCATCCGGCCCATGACCTGGGGAAACTCAGTTGCAGTCATAAGTTTATCAAAGGTGAGGACACAGGATGCCGGAACATTATAACCGAGTTCTTTCATTTTTCGGTCGGCCTCGTGATCGCGCACCGCCAGCAAATCCCACCCCGGTAAATTTTTTGTTTCAGGGTTGTATATGTCGTTTAAATTTACAGTATCGCTTTTATTCATGGAGGTATCCAGCACGTCAACCTCATGCTGGGAAAATCTACAGATATCCTCAAACCTTGATTCCGGCCGCAGCAGCGGTTTATCCAGGGCGACGAGGCGGGGGTAATCATCGTCCACCCGGTTGACAGCCCTTGTGCCCAGCCCGGCCACAAGCCTTATCATCCCGGCCTCCGGATCCAGGTCGTCACTCCACACGTAGGCGTTGTGGGACATGGCCACCCCGGACAGATCGGGAAAGAAATAATTTGAGCGGGCGGAACCGGAAACACGCTGTACAAGGAGAGCCATTTGTTCATCGCTCCGGTCCAGGCCTCTCTGCAGGCGGTAGGTCAGTGCGTCCTCGCCCATGGTGCTGGCAAAGACTTCTTGAACAGCTTTTTCAAAAGCGCGGCAGCGTTCCCGGGGACTTCCCTGGTTTACACAGAAGACACTCTGGTATTTGCCGGCGAAGGCGTTGCCGAAGGCGTCTTCAAGAAGGCTGCTTGAGCGTACGATGATGGGGGACTGGCCGAAATACTCCAGGATTTGTTCAAACTGATCCCGGATCGTATTGGGGAAAACCCCTTCCAGTATTCTTTGCTGCAGCTCTCTGGCGGTGGTGAAATAGTTTTCCTTTTTTTTCTGTTCCAGACGCATTTTCCAGCATCCGTTTTCCACTAAATAGGTGTAGTACACGTCAGAACCTATATAAAATGAATCATGGTGCTCAAGATAGCGCTCCCAATTAGTTTTTTTATCTTCTCTCAAAATACTGCGGGCCAGCAGCATGCCAACAGATTTTCCGCCTATGAAACCGGAGCCGATCAGCCTGTTCTTAATCTCCAGCAGGTCTTGCAGGGAAAAGTAGTTTTTGGCCAGGAATAATATGCGCTCATCACGGCTGATCATCATTCGGCACAGCCTGTCAATCATTTCCCTTTCACCTAGAACAGCGGCTTGATCACCCTGGCCCAAACGGTCCATTAATTCCTGCGCTTTGATTAATATCCGGTCCCAGTGGTCAAGACGCCGGCTGGCGTCGCCGAGTTTAAAAAGATTATGTTTGGAGAACAAACGGGCAATATCGGCACTGCTGGTAACGGGCACAAATTCCTCACCGCAGCTGGCATGCGGCAGAAACATAGTGGGGGAGTAACGGTTACAGACCTTCAAGGGGTGAATATAAAAATTATTTTCATGGTTATAGACGTCCAGCAGCAGCTGGGTCGTTTCCCGTATGCTGGCAATGGTATGATAAGAGTTGCTGTTCCTCAGCACCGCAAAATAAGCGATAGTATTTTGTTCAAAAAGATAGGGGCATATTACTTTGAAAAAGTTGCCGATCATCAGGTCTGTAGCCCAGGCCGGCAGCAAGTCGGAGAGACTGTCGAAGACATAAAAAACACCCTCTCCTTCAACGGAGGCAATAGTATGCACTTCGCCGGAAAAAGACTCAAAACCGATGTTGGGATTGAGTTGGTAAACCTTGATGCCTGCACCGGTTTCCACAACGGCAGGGTGCAGCCCGAAGCGCAGGTAAACTACTTTTCGTTTCTCCGCCAGCGCACGGGTTACAAAAGGCTTTACGAAATAACGGTAATGTTCTATTCTGTCCACCTGCCAGACCACATTGTCACCTATGCGAAGTCCGTCAACAGCCCTGTCCAGACCGGGCAGACCTGTAGAAATGAAGTCTACGGCATTCATTGCGTTCTTCCTCTCGTTACCGAATTTCTATGTGGGGAAAATAAAGAGTCTTGAAAAACAAAAAAATTCCTTACAGATGGTGACCATCTGTAAAGGAACTCCGTTGCTCCTTGCGTTCTCCGAACCAACTATTCTTTTTATAATAACATATTATATCATGTATCGCCTGGGAATGGTAGGAGTGTACAAGCTAAAATTTGGCCATATTGTTATTAGAGATATTCAATGGTAACTATTTTCCCGGATGATGACAATATCTCGGCGATATCCCTGACAGTCTGGTTTTTAATTACACATGAAACAGGAAACCCGGGGTATTCCGTAGCCTGGTTAACCGCCAGCCCGACCATGAAGTGCGCCTCGTCAGCCTTAAGGAGCTCCGCGGCGAGCCGGCTGGCGCCGTCACTGGCGCCGGCCAGTTCTCTCAGCTTGCGCCCCTCACGCAAATGCTGCAGCGCATAATATATGGTAATGGCGCCCTCCGTGACCAGGTCAATTCCCTCGATGATGCCGGGGGGCGGCACGGTATCACAATCGGCATCCAGGTCAACCGTTACCTCCCTGTTCAATATACGGCTTACCATCAAACTGGTTGAGCCGCCGCAAATCACTCTGACCCCCTCGGCGCCTGCAAGTTTTTCAACTGCCGGAACATCCTTGGCAAATTCCCGGGGCGGGCCGATCAACGCCGTCAGTTTCCTCGCCTTCCTGGCTCTGACAACTACTATGCTGACGTCATCGCCCGGCAGTCCTCCATAAAGCATATTGCAATGGGCGGTTATTTCGCCGGCCCAGTCTGCAGCCTCGTAATCCGCAGCCGCAAGCCCTTTTATAAATTTACCGACTTGCTGTTCACCCCAACCGAGGTTCCATACTCCGCCGATGCCGGCATGGAGCACGCCGTCGCTCAGCATTACCAGCCAATTTCCATCCTCTAAATTGAAGTGGGCTTCATTAATTATTTTCCCTCCTATTTCCCTGGAGGTCCTTTGCAGGCGCCGCAGTAACTCACCGTATCCGAAATAGGACTCCGGGCTGTCGAATTCAGCCAGGTAAGAGTGCCCGTCCCCGAAAACCTGTAATATGGAAAAAGTGCTGTAAGCCAGATTTCTCACTCTGTCAACGGGCAAAGTTTTAGCCATGGTCTCAATAACTTCGTCGATACGGCTTCCCATCTTCAACATAGTAGCGGCGGTTTTAGCTGTAATCCTGGATAAAATATTGGCCTTAACCCCGCTGGCCAGACCGTCGGCCAGGACGATGATCGAAGAGTCTGTGGATTTGAGGACTTCAATAGTGTCGCCGCAAAGCTCTTCACCTTTTTTGTTCAATTGTGATATGCCAATGTCAAGGTAGAGGGACATGCCATGACTTCCTCCCTGTTCCAACATTAGCTTGATCTCGTCAATATTACTTATGTCGCCTTATTCCACTCCGTATATGGCGGAGAACACTTCATTTTCAAACAACCCTACAATGCTCTCGCTGGTTACTTTAGTGAAAGTTTTTTCTCCTATGGTCACCGTTACGCCGTTAGAGCAGCGCTCGAAGCAAAAGTTTCCCCTTAGAGTAACAACATCATCCAGTTGGTAGTGCTTAATGAGTCTTTGAATTTCCGATATGACGTTTTTGGAACCGCGCAAAAAACACGAGCTGCCGACACATACCTGAATAACCAGCATTTAATACGCCTCCCGGTAATATTGTCCGCTTTATTAACGTCAATTACAAGGACTTTCGGCACGGTGCGGTTTAATTCCTTTAAAATATAAATTAATGTGAATAATTCTTAATAGAATATTTTAGACCTGGATTGGTCAAAATAGAAGGTCATACCAGTTTAAAGCAAGTTAATTTATAAAAGTGATAGACAGAAACTGAATATATGATAGAATTTTTAATAGGTGCAAGAAAGAGGGTGTTTTGGTTTTGAAGAATACACTTGCCGTACTGGTTGTCAACAAGCCGGGAGTCCTGGCCCGCATATCCGGTCTCCTGAGCCGGAGGGTGGTAAATATTGAAAGCATCGCGGCCGGATATACCGAAGAACCGGACGTGACCCGCATCACTCTGGATGTTAAGGGTGATGAACAGGTGCTTGAACAGGTGATCAAACAGCTTTCAAAATTAGTGGACGTAATCAAAATTGTTGAGCTGAAGTCAGAAGAATCAGTCGAGCGTGAACTGGCGCTAATCAAGGTAAAAGCGGAAAACAGCCGCAGGTCTGATATCGTCAACCTTGTTTCGGTATTCAGGGCGAATATCATTGATGTTAATAAAGAAACTATGATTATAGAAATTCTGGGTGATGAGAAAAAAATAAGCGCGTTTTGCGCCGTACTTGAAGACTACGGCATTGTCGAGTTGGTCAGGACGGGGAAAATCGCGCTGTCCAGGGGACCGAAAGCGGTTAAACAATCAAGCGCCGGTCAGCAGTGAACTCAGTAGTTTTATTGACCCCGCGACATTGCTGGGAAAATATTCAACTGTCTGGGCATGTTCGACTTCATTGACATTATTATATCAAAGGTATATATATAAGTATATACGACCGGCTTTACCGGGGAGGCCTCCTATGTCAAACGTAAAAAGGATTATGATCAGCCTGCCGGATACGTTGCTGGCGGAGGTGGACGGGATAGCGGCCGCAGACCGGCTAAACCGCAGCGAATTTATACGTAAAGCGATGAATTTTTATATAACTGAATGTAAACGGCGGCATTTAAGAGAACAGATGAAAAAAGGCTATCTTGAGATGGCTAAAATAAACCTGGCCCTGGTTCTCGAGCATTATCGCCTGGAAGCGGAAGTTAAAGAGATTTATGAGCTTCCCATGCCGGAGGTAAAATAGAATATGCTGATCCGACGGGGAGATATTTATTATGCCGACCTGAGCCCGGTAGTGGGTTCTGAACAGGGCGGGACCAGGCCGGTGCTTATAATCCAGAACGATATTGGCAACCAGTACAGCCCGACAACCATAGTCGCCGCTATAACTTCACAGATAGACAAACCAAGGCTGCCGACGCACGTCGCTCTGCCTGCAACTCCCGGCGGGCTCGAAAAATGCTCGGTAATACTGCTGGAACAAATCCGGACCATCGATAAAAGCAGGCTATTGGAAAAAGTAAATTCCCTGAATCACGACACAATGGATAAAGTAAACCAGGCTGTGGAAATAAGCCTGGGCCTGATAGACCTGTAAAGGCGGGCGAAAAAATAATTGTCTTATGCAAAAAACCTTAACCGGATCATCCGAGCGAGGTTTTTTAATATATTTAAATCATTATCTTAATAGACAGGATGGTTTTTCATGGGTAAGCGCGTCAGGGAGGGCAGTTATTTCCCGCAGGGAGCTACTCCGGCTGAAGGCGGGGTAAACTTTGCCCTGTTTTCAAGGTATGCCGAAGGTGTTGACCTTTTGCTTTTTGACCGTCCCCTGGATTCAACACCTGCGGAAATCATCCATATAAATAACAGGACGCGTTTTATCTGGCACTGTTTTGTCGAGGGCGCAGCACCGGGCCAGCTTTACGCTTACCGGGTCAAGGGCCCTTACCAGCCGCAAAACGGCTTCCGCTTCAACCCCAACCGGCTGCTGATTGACCCTTACGCCAGGGCTATTACAGGCAAGTTTGTCCCGGGACCCTATCATCTTGGCTACGACCCATCTTCACCTCTTGCGGATTTCTCTTTCAACGAGTTGAACAATGCCGGTATGGCGCCGAAATGTATTGTTATTGATGACCGGTTTAACTGGGAAGGGGATGCCCCGCCGCGGGTTCCCCTGCGGGAAACAATTATATACGAGGTCCACCTGAAAGGATTAACAGCGCATGTATCGTCGGGCGTGAAACATCCCGGCGCCTACCTGGGAGTCATTGAAAAAATCCCGTATTTAAAAAGCCTGGGCATAACCGCGGTTGAATTTTTGCCGCTCCACCACTGCCACTCTGAAGATTCTTTGATTAAAAGAGGCCTGACCAATTACTGGGGATACAATACCCTTGGCTACTTCGCCCCTGACAGCCGCTTCAGTACCGGTACTTATCCGGGCTGCCAGGTGCTGGAGTTTAAACAGATGGTAAAAGCCCTGCACAAAGCAGGTATTGAAATTATCCTCGACGTGGTATACAACCACACCTGTGAAGGCGACGAGCGCGGGCCGACCCTTTGTTTCAGGGGGATCGACAACCCCACATATTACAAGCTGCAAGCCGACAAGAGGTATTATACCGACTACAGCGGCTGCGGCAATACTTTGAACTTTGACGAATTCCAGGTTGTTAAGATGGTCATGGATTCACTGCGCTACTGGGTGAAAGAAATGCACGTGGACGGTTTCAGGTTCGACCTGGCCACGGTGCTGGGTCGGGAAAAGGACCGTTTTTCAAGGGAATCGGGATTTTTTACAGCGATCCACCAGGATCCGCTTTTAGCGGGAGTCAAGCTGATTGCTGAGCCATGGGACGCCGGCCATGATTCCTGCCAGGTGGGAAATTTCCCCGTGGACTGGGCTGAATGGAACGGCAGTTTCCGTGACTGCGTCAGAAAATTTATAAAAGGAGTGCCGGGGATGCTGCCGGAAATGGGCTACCGTTTGACCGGCAGCTCAGATCTCTTTGCTGACGACGGGCGAACGCCGCTTTGCAGCATTAATTATGTAACCTGCCATGACGGGTTTACCTTGAGCGATTTCGTTTCTTATGAAAAGAAGCATAACGAGGTAAATTTGGAGGATAACAAAGACGGCGTCAGTGATAACAATTCTTTTAACTGCGGCCATGAGGGCCGGACTTATAATCCGGTGATTAATGAACTCAGGAAAAAAAATATTAAAAATTTTTTCGCGCTCCTGATGGTTTCCCAGGGTGTTCCCATGATCCTTGGCGGCGACGAATTTTTAAGAACTCAGCGAGGTAACAATAACGCTTACTGCCAGGATAATGAAATAAGCCATTATGACTGGTCCCTGGCGGATACCAACCAGGATTTGATTGATTTCGTCCGGAAGTTGATCGCGTTTAGAAAACGACACCCCCATTTTGGGCAGGAGAGGTTTTTCACCGGCCGGGATCTTGACCTTGACGCTATGAAAGATATCAACTGGTATTCAGAAGATTTCGGTTCACCGGACTGGGGCAACCCGGAAAAAAGATTTCTGGCCTTTTTGATTCAGGGCAGCGAATTAACCGGGACGTCGGACCGGGAGAGGGAATATGATATCCTGGTTATTATTAATGCCCTTAAGTCAAAAAAGACCTTTTGTCTTCCCAGGACCAGGCCCGGTGCTGTTTTCAGCAGGATTTTGGATACTTCCCTGCCTTACGGCCAGGATCTGCTTGAGGATGAAGACGCGGCGCCGCTGCCCGGACGTTTCTATGAAGTCGCGCCTCAGAGTGTGGTCATACTGGGCAGCCGGGTACCGGTCAACAGGTCTGTGACAATGGCGGTGAGAAAATGAAGGAAGAAAGATGCCGGGAGGTTTGCATGAAGCCGTTGATAGGTATAACATGTTCAGAAGACGGCAGCAGGTTTATTTTAAACAAGCAGTATGCGTCGGCAGTTGTGGGGTCGGGCGGGATGCCGGTGCTGCTCCCGGCTCTTCCAGGGCTGGAGCCGGACTTGATCAACGGGCTGGACGGGGTCCTGCTTTCCGGGGGAGGAGATGTGGATCCTTTCTTCTGCGGTGAGGAACCGCTTCCGGGGACGGGAGATATCAGCCCGGAAAGGGATGCTTTTGAAATAGGGCTGGCCCGCCTGGCCCTGGTTAACGGCTTGCCTGTCCTTGGCATTTGCCGGGGCATTCAGATCCTTAATATCGCTGCCGGTGGGACAATTTGCCAGGATATTACTCTGGTTACGAGCGTGCCTCTTAAACATTCCCAGCAGGCGCCCAGGTGGTACCCAACCCACGGGCTGGAAATATTCCCCGGCAGTCTCCTGTCAAGCTTATTAGGCGGGGACCTGGCCCGCGTAAACAGCTTTCACCACCAGGCGGTGAACAGGGTCGCTGACGGTTTTATTGTTACCGCTCACTCCACAGACGGGGTGATTGAAGGAATTGAATCTGTGGGCAGCAGCTACGCCGTCGGAGTTCAGTTTCATCCCGAGGAAATGTGGGAAAGGGACAGGAAATTCTTAAATATTTTTAAGTCTCTGGTGGAGGCGGCTGAGGAGTTTTCATTATGTGCAAAAAAAACGTAGGTGAGAAGAGCCGATATTCAGCCGGGAGCATGCTTTTAGGCCCCGGATTTAAATATATAGGAGAGGAAGGACTTTATGATTGCTATTACCGGCGGTAAAATTATTACCATGGCTGGCCGCCCATTAGAAAAAGGGACAGTGGTGGTGGACAGGGGCAAAATAACCGGGGTGCATGAAGGCGTTCTGACGCCTCCGGGAGCCGAAGTGATTGACGCGGCCGGGATGATAGTCATGCCGGGGATGATTGACTGCCACAGCCATGTGGGAATAGTGGAAGAAATTTACCGGGAAGAAGGGGACGACAGCAACGAAACAACCGGCCCCGTGACCCCGCACCTGCGGGCTATAGACGCCGTCAACCCGATGGACCTGGGGTTCCGTGACGCGCTGGCGGGAGGTGTCACCACCCTGGTGACCGGACCGGGCAGCGCCAATATCATCGGCGGTGAAATGGTGACCATGAAAACCCTTGGAACCATCGTTGACGATATGATCATTAGGTGCCCTGCCGGGTTGAAGGCGGCGCTGGGTGAAAATCCAAAGCGCAGTTACGGCCGGGACAAAAAATCACCCGCGACGCGCATGGCTTCAGCAGCTATGATCAGGGAAGCCCTGGTCCAGGGACTGGAGTACCTGAAAAAAGAATCGCCGGAAAGAGATTTAAAGATGGAATCACTCGGGAGGGTATTGAAGAGGGAAGTGCCCCTGCGGGTGCATGCCCACCGCGCTGACGATATTATGACTGCCCTGCGGATTGCCCGGGAGTTTGATATTGATCTCATCATTGAGCATTGCACCGAGGGGCACCTGGTCGCCGAACGGCTGGCTGAGAGACATGTACCGGCGGTGATCGGCCCTGTGATTACCAACAGGGCCAAGGTGGAAATGCAGGGGCTGACCCTGGAGACAGCCAGGGTTCTGGCCGATAGAGGAGTTCTGTTTGCAATTATGACAGACCACCCCGTTGTACCGGTCCAGTATCTTGCCGCCTCAGCCGCTCTCACTGTCAAGGGGGGGCTGTCTGAAGAAAATGCGCTGAGAGCTGTTACAATAAACGCAGCCAAAATTTTGGGGCTGGAAAAAAGAATCGGCAGTATTGAACCGGGTAAAGACGCAGATATCGTCATTTTGGACCGTCACCCGCTGGATATCTCCGCACGTGTCGTACAGGTGCTCGTTAACGGCGAGAGGGCATTACAGCAATATTAGAAGGTTGCCAAAAAAAGAAAAATATTATAATTATTTTAGAATATTTTAGTAGAATTAAAGGAATTTACAAATACAGGTCGAATACCATATTGGTTAACTTATACTAATATGTTATAATGTTGAAACATGTCGAGGGGTGTCGGAATGGCTCGAGAGAAACTGAAGGTATTAATAGTTGATGACCAGGCGGGGGTCCGTTTTCTCCTGGAAATAGTGGTCAGGGAGTCCGGCCACGAAGCCTATATGGCTCAAAACGGGCTGGAAGCTATTGAGATGGCGCGCTCAATACATCCCGACCTTATTTTTATGGATGTGCGCATGCCCCTGATCGGTGGCCTGGAAGCGCTGGGCAAAATAAAAGCGACGAACCCGGAAATCCAGGTGATCATCATGACCGCTTACGGATCGGAGCAGACCGTGTCCGATGCATTGAAAAAAGGCGCCTGGTGCTATATCGCCAAACCATTTGATGTTAACGAAATTAAAGAACTCTTAATAAAATTCGTTAATGAATATGATGATCATGAAAAACCTAAAGCTGTAGGTTGTCTCTAATAGATTTCATGCCACCTCCGTTTAAGGGGGTTTTTTTCTGTCCGTAAGAGCCTGCCTTTGGTATAATGATCCTGTATTGATAATTTGAATGAAATGCAAATAGATTATGAACGGACGTTGGTTGCCGCGTTAAGTGTTACAGCTGACCGGCAAAGGGTTATAATATACACGGGGTGAGCTTTTTGACTGTAATTAAAACTTCATCTCCGGAAGAGACTCGCAAAATTGGTGAAAAACTGGGTTCTTTATTGGGCCCGGGTGATTTGATCTGCCTTTACGGCGGACTTGGAGCCGGAAAAACTTGTTTTGCCCAGGGCATCGCCCGCGGCCTGGGCATAGAAGGAGCTGTAACCAGTCCCACCTTTACCTTGATTAATGAACACTATGGGAAGCTGCCATTTTTCCATATGGATGTTTACCGCCTTGATTACGTCGGGGAGATGGATGACCTGGGTTACGAGGAATATTTTTATAACGGTGGTGTCACTCTTATTGAGTGGGCTGAAAAGATAGATGAACTTCTGCCGGAAGAAAGGCTCGATATTTCCATCGATAGTACTCCGGAGGGAGAAGAATTCAGGAATATTACACTTTCACCCAGGGGTGGTAGGTACCGGTTTGTAGTAAAGGAGCTGATCTCCATTGTACGTGCTGGGAATTGAGTCTGCCACACCGGTCGCAGCGGTTGCTGTCGTCGGTGATGGGGTAATCCTGGCCGAGCGCATGGTGTTTAACCAGCGGACTCACTCCGTGAACCTGCTGCCCATGATTAAGTCCGTCCTTGAAGAGTCAGAGGTAGGTAAGCAAGGACTGACCGGGATTGCGGTGTCAGGGGGGCCCGGTTCATTTACCGGCCTGCGAATCGGGATGAGTACCGCCAAGTCCCTGGCCCAGGTGCTGGGACTGAATGTGGTGGGTATATCCACCCTGTCTTCCCTGGCCTACCCGCTGGCGGGGCGGGGACGTTACATCTGCCCGGTTTTGAACGCGCGCAAAAACGAAGTTTATACTGCTGTATATGATAATAAAGATGTGCTGACCACCCTGGCCGGACCCATGGCTGTACACCCGGAAAAATTGGTGCAGATACTGTTGAATTTAGGCGGCCCGGTTATTTTCGCGGGAGACGGCGTTTCCCAGTACGGGGAACACTTTAAAGCCGGCCTGGGACAATTGGCCGGGTTTGCGCCCGCCATGTCAAATTACCCCCGGGGAGCCGCGGTGGCGGAACTGGGCCTGGCCGCTTTCAGTGAGGGCAGGGGTGTGGCGCCCGCGGACCTGTGCCCGGAATATATCAGGCCCTCGGAAGCTGAAGTAATCTGGCTTAAGAAAAATAAATCCGGGAGTTGAATCAGTGGTGGTTACCTTTAAAGAAATGAGCGTGGAACACCTGGACCAGGTTTTGGAGATCGAGAAAGTGTCTTTTCCCACACCGTGGTCCCGTGACGCTTTCAAAGGCGAGCTTTTGCAGAATGACTTCGCCCATTATGTTGTGGCCGTGTATAATAATACAGTAATTGGCTACGGCGGTATGTGGATCATCCTTGATGAGGCGCATATCACCAACGTGGCTGTAAGGCCTGATCTGCGCGGAAAAAGTATTGGCAAAGCACTAATGCTGGAGATTATCAGGCAGGCTGTTTTAAGAGGAGCAAACAGCATGACCCTGGAAGTCCGCCCTTCCAACAAAGCCGCCAGGAGGCTTTACCATGTTTTGGGCTTTAAGGAGAGAGGAGTCAGGAAGCGTTACTATTCCGACACCAACGAGGACGCTATAATTATGTGGAAAGAAAACCTGCCGGAGCAGGGATTTAAGATCTATTCCGCCGGCAGGAAGTATATATGCTTTGAATAACGTTTCTGTCTGGTTAACCTTGTGTTCCTCTTTTACCCCAGGGTTTATATGCGGATATTAATACCTGGGCAATAAGGAGCAGCACCTGGATGCCGCCAAAGACAGCAGCCATCTGCTTGTCGTATAAATACGCGCTGTTTTGGAGTGCCAGGCCCCGTTCCAGGTCTGATATGGCCGTCGCGTTGTTTGTCCACGGCCCCAGCCAGAAAGTGCCGAATATGATCTGGGCAAGTGTGGCGGCCCATTTGAAAATAACCCAGTTAAACTTGAAAAACCCCCAGTTAGTGTACAGGGATATCAACAGGCCTGTTATGAGCGAGCCAAACGCCGCCGGTATTATGATATAATCGTCAAGCTGCTTTATCGATGCGTTAATGGCATAAAGCTCGTCCCCGTTTTGGATATGCCCGTTTGCCAGTGACAAAACCATCATTGAGATGCCGGTGCCGACCCAGGCGCAGGCAAAAAAGATATGGAACCCTTTTAACCATGATCTTCCCTTCTGTCCAAGTTTCTTCATCTTGACCCCCCTGATCAAATAAAAATTTTAGGCCGCGGGACAAAAATCTCTATAGCTGGAAATAGTATATCTGTGCCATGTTTTCCCTGTCAAGAGCAATATAGGGCACGACAAATCTCTCCGGCGGCGCTGGTATACAAAAACCCTGTGATATAATTTATTGCAAGTGTGTCATAAAAACAACTTTAGTACTGTTATATTAATGAAACTGTCAATGGAGGTACTGGGGCAGTGCCGCTGATTACCACAACTTTTAATAAAAGCCTGGCTGGTTTTAAAGAAATCTTCGAAAGCCATTATCCGTCTGTTTGCCGCAAGCTCACTTCTCTCCTGGGCAGCCGTGCCGCCGCGGAGGACGTTGCCCAGGAAACTTTTATCAAGCTGTACGAAGCGCCGCCCAGAGAATTTTCCAACCTTGGCGGGTGGCTGAACAGAGTAGCCACAAATATTGCGTATAACCACCTGTACAGTGAGAAAAGCCGCCGCCGCAGGGAGGCAGACGCCGGGTATTCCCTGGCGGCAGTGGAGATCGAGCCGGGTGAGGATTTATTGCGGAGCGAAGAGGCGGCTTTTACCCGCCGGGTACTGGCGCTGCTGCCTGAAAGGGACCGGGCCTGCCTGCTGTTGAAGTATTCAGGGATGAATTACGCTGCCATTGCGCGGGTTATCGGCGTTAAGGAGTCTTCCGTGGGCACGCTGCTGGCGCGGGCCCGCGCCAGGTTCAGGTCCGAATATTTAAAGCTCGGGGGAAGTGATCATGGTGTGTTATAATGCGGGTTCGCTGCAGGCTTACCTGGAAGGGGAAGTAACAGCAGAAAAAAAAGCTGAGATAGAGGAACACCTGGCCGCCTGCAAGCTGTGCAGGGAGAAGTATGAGGAGATAAAGGAGAACCAGGTTTTTGCCAACGGCATGTTGGCCGGATACATGCAGGCGCTCGGGCGGGGAAATTTTGATACCGAAGCTGCCTGGGACCGTTTTAAAGGCGAGTACGTCCACAGACAGGGAAACAAACAAAAAAGCACATTTGCGTGGAAAGGGGTTTTGACGATGCTTTCAAGATACCGTGCCGCTGCCACTGCGGCGGTGTTAGTTTTAGCCATAGCCTTCAGCTTCAGTTTTGGGGCGGTCCGTACTGCCGCCAGTGAACTTCTTACCATATTCAGGGTCGAAAAAGTAAAAACATTAAACATCACTCCGGCCGATATGGCTGGTATAGAAAAAGCAATGCGTGAGGGAAGCGGCCAGGTTGATATTGAGAATTTCGGGAAAATGGAGTTTGCCGGCAAACAAAAGGCAGAGAAAACAACCATGGAAAAGGCGAGCGGGACGGTTGATTTTCAGATTAAGCTTCCCGCGGGATTGACCGGTTACTCTGAACCGGAATTATACCTGGAGAACGGCGGGAATCTGAACTTTACTCTCGATACTGTCAATATAAACAAATTCCTGCAGTCTTTTGGCAGTGAGAAACTTCTGCCGGATGAACTTAACGGCAAGACGTTTACTGTTAAGGTGCCGGCTCTGGTTACCGCCGAATACCATGGCGCAGGGGACAGCAAGATCATTGTCGGGCAGGGCAGAAGCCCCGAATTGGAAGCCCCCGGTTCTGACGTGACGGTCATCCGTGATGCGCTGCTGGCCCTGCCTTTCCTGCCGGAGAACCTGCGAAGCCAGCTGGCGTCGATTAACGACTGGCAGCATACCTTCATAGTGCCGAATATCGACGGCTCGTCACGGGAGGTTATAGTGGGCGGCGCGCAGGGCGTGTTTATCAGCCCGCCGAAGGGTCCTGACACGGGCGATAATTCCGCGCTGATCTGGCAAAAAGACGGCGTCGTATACGGAATCTACGGCAGCCTGACCCTGGGGCAGGCCCTGGATTTAGCCAACTCGATGAGGTAGACAAAATACGGGGACATTCCTGAGCTTAAAAGCCAGACCTCAAATATAGGTGTGTCCCCGTCCCGCTTTTGAGGTGTATCACCATTACATGTTACGACACTGCGCAAGGGACAGATGGGTTCAACACCATGGATGCAGTTATGAAATTTTCAACAGCCATAAGCAGGAAAAATTGCGAAAGCATTAAACGGTA